>JASFNS010000106.1:0-6618 GCA_050116915.1 Thiogranum sp.
TGATGGGCGAACATCTGTATCTGAACCGCAAGGAAGTCGACGGCGAATTCCGCGACCTTGTCGGAGCGGTTCGCGTGCATGACATGTTCGTCGTCGCTGTCAGCGACGCCATCCTGCTGCTGACACCCCGCGGCGACATCGTCGAGCGCCTGGGCGACGAAGATGGCGTACCGGCCGGCATACGCCGGATCGGAATCGATGAGAAACAGCGGCTGATTGCCGAAACCAGTCTCGACTATTACCAGGCCGACGCGGACTTTATCAAATGGCAGCGCTGGCAGCAGGCGCCGCAGTCGGTGCAGTGGGCACGTTCCGGCGCACTCGACCCGCGCCTGGTATTGTCGTTACAGCAGCACTATCGGGGTGAAGTACTGCCAATGGAACGCGTCGTGCTCGATCTTCACAGCGGCCGCTTCTTCGGTAAAGCCGGCCCCTGGGTGTTCGACATCGCCGCACTGCTGCTGATGCTGCTCTCGCTCACGGGCACCTGGATATGGCTGAAGCGGCGGCGGTAGGCCGTCGAATCACATGTTCGACTGCTGGTAATTCTTGAGACCGACCTTTTCAATCAATTCCAGCTGCGTCTCCAGCCAGTCAATATGCTCTTCCTCGCTTTCGAGGATACTCTCGAACAGTTCCCGCGATACGTAGTCCTTGACCTGTTCGCAGTGTTCGATCGCTTCACGCAGCACCGGGACAGCCTCCAGTTCCAGGTCCAGGTCACAGCGCAACATCTCCTCGGTATTCTCGCCGATCTTCAACTTGCCGAGATCCTGCAGGTTGGGCAATCCTTCGAGAAACAGCGTGCGCTTGATCAGCGCATCGGCGTGTTTCATTTCATCGATGGACTCGGCATATTCCTTTTCGTTGAGCGCTTTGAGACCCCAGTCTTCATACATGCGCGCATGCAGAAAATACTGATTGATCGCGGTCAACTCGTTCCTGAGGGCTTTATTGAGATACTGAATGACCTTTTTATCGCCTTGCATGCGCCTACTCCCTGCTGTGGAATGAATGTCGGAAATTGTACCGGCGAACGTGAAGAACTATAGCCCAGACAGCCGGGCGGTCAATTTCGCTGGGACCGGCGGGCAAAGAAGAGGTGTCGGAGGCGGGGATTCCGCACGCAAGCAGGTCAGGCCCGCTGGGCGTCACCGGGCAGCCCGGCGGTGCGGGCCTGCTCCAGAATACCGCGGGCACAGCCGGCACATTTGCCGCACTGGCTGGCGACACCGAGGCGCTCCTTCAAGTCACGCACGCTGTCGATACCCTCGCTGGCTGCAGCGCGGATCTGACCACACGTAATCTGCTTACAAATACATACGTACATGCGACCTCCGAAACGGATGACGCTAATGTAAATGCGAATGACTCCTATTGTCAACAAAAATCGACCTCATCGCCCCGCGCGCACCAGCCCGCCGAGTCCCGCGTCCTCGAGGCTGCGGTGCAGCAGCGCACGTACCGCCGCACCATCCTCAAGCAAATCAGCCTCTTCGAGCAGGGCCCGCATCTGCGCGAGGCCGAAGCTGCGCACAGCCCATTTCACCCGCAACAGACTGGCGGCGCTCAGACTTAGGGAATCAATGCCCATACCCAGCAGCAGCAGGGCCGACGCCGGATCGCCGGCCATCTCACCGCAGACGCTCACCGGGCGGTCCGCCGCGTGCGCCGCCCGGACGACCTGGTGAATCGCGCGCAACACAGCCGGGTGCAGGCTGTCATAGAGCTCTGCGACCTGTGCGTTGTTGCGATCCACCGCCAGCAGGTACTGAGTCAGGTCATTGGTGCCGATGGAAAAGAAGTCGACTCGCCGGGCCATGGCCGGTACCTGATAGATCGTCGAGGGGACCTCGATCATAACCCCGACGGGCGGAAACGCGACGGCCTCGCCATCGTCCTGCAACTCCTTGTGGGCGCGCTTGATCAAGCCGAGCGCACTGTCGATTTCGGCGACATTGCTGATCATGGGTAACAGCAGTTGCAGGTTATTCAAGCCGACGCTGGCGCGCAAAATGGCGCGCACCTGGGCCAGGAAGATTTCCGGGTGATCGAGCGATATGCGAATACCCCGCCAGCCGAGAAACGGGTTGTCTTCGACCACGGGGAAATAAGACAGCATCTTGTCGCCACCGACATCCAGGGTTCGCACCGTCACCGGGGCCGGCGCAAAGGCTTTCAGCACCTGGCGGTAGGTACGCCGCTGTTCTTCCTCGCCGGGAAAACGGTCGCGTATCAGGAACGGCACTTCGGTCCGGTAGAGGCCGACACCTTCGGCGCCACAGCGCAATGATGGCGTGATATCGGTCAACAGACCGGTATTGGCGTACAGTGACACCCTGAACCCGTCCAGCGTTTCCGCCGGCAACGAAACCAGCTCCTGCAGTTCATTGGAGAGTTCCGCCTCTTCACGCTGCAGCCGTTTGAATTCCTTGCGAATCGCCTCCGAAGGCCGCACGAAGAGGCGCGCCTGGTAGCCGTCGACGACCAGTTCCTGACCTTCCAGCCGCGCAACCGGCAGATCGTCGAAACCCATAACGGCGGGAATACCCAGCGCCCGCGCGAGAATGGCCACGTGCGAGGCGCTGGAGCCGCGCGCCGACACCACGCCGACCAGCAGGTTGGCCGGCACTTCAGCCAGCTGGCTGGCGCTGACCTCCTCGCCCACCAGGATGGTATTGGCGGCATAGGTACGCGTGGCGGGTTGGCTGCTCTGCAGGCGTTCGATAACGCGCCGCCCGAGGTCGCGTACGTCACCGGCGCGTTCGCGCAGGTAAGGGTCTTCCATTTTTTCGAACGCGCTGACGTGTTCGCTTATGGTCTTGCGCAACGCGCCCGGCGCCCAGTTGCCGGCACGTATACCCTCAATGGTCCCGTCGATCAGGTTCTCGCTGCGCAGCATCAGAATCAGGGCGTCGAACAGCGCAATATCCTCGATCGGCAGCACATCCACCATGCGCGCGGACATCATGCGCATGTCCCGTTCTACCGCGGCGATTGCGGCGTGAAATTCGGCGATCTCGGCATTGACATCCTGCACAGGCCGGTCCGGGATCGCGTCAAGATTGGCCAGCGGATAAACCACGTGGGCCCGCCCCACTGCCGCACCCGGCGTACCCGAGACGCCCTTGAGCGCAAACCGCGACTCGTCGGATTCGCGCAGCAGGCGATCCATATCGCCACTGGCCTCTGCATGACTGATGGCGCCCGCGAGCTGCGCACCGAGCGTGAACAGGAATGTTTCTTCCTGTTCGGCGAAACGCCGGCGCTCACGTTGCCGCACGACCAGCACACCGAGCACGGCACGGTGCTGGATAATCGGCACACCGAGAAAGCCGTGATAGACCTCTTCACCGATCTGGCTGCTCAAAATGAAATTGGGGTGGTCCGAGGCGTTGTCCAGGTTGAGCGGTTCTTCGCGGCGCACCACCTCACCCACCAGCCCCTGGCCGAAGTCCAGTCGCACCTGCCCGACGACGCTTGGGCTATAGCCGTCAGTGGCCATCATCACATACTGTTGTGCATCGTGGTCGACGAGGTAAACCGAACAGACATCGACCGCCATGGCCTGTTTGACGCGCGTGACGATGACATCCAGGGCACGTGACAGATCCGGCGCGCGGTTTACTTCCTGGATAATCCTACGGAGAATATCGAGCAAATGTCAGATTCCGGTGGGTTCGGGGCGGCGCGCCCGAAATGGGTTATCAGCGAACCCGCGAGCGGGATGCTTTGCTGTTGGCAAACAGCAGCGGCGCCAGTTCATTGAGCGCCTTTTTGTAGACCGTGCGCTTGAATGGCACCACTTCCCTCAAGGGGTGCCAGTAGTCGACCCAGCGCCAGTTATCGAACTCCGGCTTGTCGCTGAGATCGAGCCTTACAAAACGTTCCTCGCCGATCAGCCTGAGCATAAACCACACCTGTTTCTGGCCCACGCAAACCGGTTCCTGGTGACGCCGGATAAAGCGCTCGGGAAGACGGTAACGTAGCCAGCCGCGGGTGGAACCCAGCACATCGACGTGTTGAGACTGCAGACCGATTTCCTCTTCGAGTTCACGAAACATCGCCTGCTCGGGGGTCTCCTCGGCACGAATGCCGCCCTGAGGGAATTGCCAGGCATTTTGACGAATACGGCGTGCCCACAGCAATCTGCCTTTGCGGTTGGTCAAAATGATACCAACATTTGGCCTATATCCATCCGAATCAATCACTTGTGTGCCCGACTATCTGACTGTCTGCGTGGATTTATTGTACACAGCACACCGCCCGGCGCAAATCAGCGGGTACTTATTTGCGTTTTTTGCACAGACGTCTATGCTGACCAGCCGACCGTTCCCTGGCACATTTGATAGTATAGATAAATCATGGCCTTAGCGCTTTTCGACCTGGATAACACGCTGCTCGACGGTGACAGCGACTACCTATGGGGCTGTTTCCTGGTGGAACGCGGCGTTGTCGACGGCGAAACTTACCAGCGGGAGAATCAGCGTTTTTACGAGCAGTATCTTGCCGGCTGCCTGGATATTCGCGAATTTCTGCGCTTCCAGCTGCAGCCCCTCGCGACCCACACGCGCCACCAGCTGGAGCAATGGCGCGAACAGTTCCTGAACGACAAGATCGACCCGATCCTGTTGCCCAAGGCGCGCGCGCTGCTGGAAAAGCACCGCCAGCAGGGGGATGAACTGCTGATTATCACCGCAACCAACCGATTTATCACCGGCCCCATTGCCGATCGCTACGCCGTGCCCCACCTGCTGGCCACCGAACCGGAAATGCGTGACGGCGAGTACACCGGCGGCGTCGACGGCCAGCCTTGCTTCCAGGGCGGCAAGGTGGAGTGCCTGCAGCGCTGGCTGCACGAGCAGGGACAAACCCTGGCGGGCAGCTGGTTCTACAGCGATTCGCACAACGACCTGCCCTTGCTGGAACGCGTCGAGCACCCGGTCGCTGTCGACCCGGACGACAAACTCGAGGCCCTGGCGCGGGAACGCGGCTGGCCGGTCATCAGTCTGCGCTGAGCGACGTGTACAACGCGCGCCCCCTGCCCCTGTTGCTGGGGCTGCTAGCCCTCAGCCTGATTGGTACCTGGTTCAATCTCACGACAGGCCCCGTGCCGCTGAATCCGCTGGACTCGCTGCAGCACCCGGGCACGCTGGACGCACAGATCCTGTGGCAATTGCGCCTGCCCCGTGCAGCCAACGCATTCGTCACCGGCGCACTCCTCGGTGTCGCCGGCGCGCTCATGCAGGTATTGCGGCGCAACCCGCTCGCCGATCCGTATATCCTCGGCGTTTCCGGTGGCGCCTCGGTTGGCGCACTGTTGACGATAATGGCGGGCGCGGGCACTTTCGCGTTGCAGTCCGGCGCCTTCGCGGGTGCGTTGATTTCGATGTTGCTGGTATTTTCGCTGGCACACGGCCGGGGCAGCTGGGATACCACCCGACTGCTTCTCACCGGCGTCGTCCTGGCCGCCGGCTGGGGAGCGCTCATCAGCCTGCTGCTGGCGCTAGGCGCGAACACCCAGCTGCAGGGGATGCTGTTCTGGTTGATGGGCGACCTGAGTTTTGCCGGGACGCCATTGGCGGGTGGACTGCTGCTGATCCTGTTGCTGCCCGTCACGCTGGCCATAGCCCCGGCGCTGAACCTGCTGGGGGCCGGGGAACGCCAGGCCGCTGCACTGGGTGTCGCAGTCGGGCGCCTGCGCATACTCGTTTACGTGCTGGCGTCCCTCGCGACCGCCAGCGCCGTTACCCAGGCAGGCAATATCGGTTTTGTAGGCCTCATTGCACCTCACATGCTGCGCCTCGCGGGCGCGCGCGATCACCGCATCCTGATGCCCGCCGTATTGCTGCTGGGCGGCACGCTGCTATCGGTTGCCGACGCCCTGTCCCGGCTGGTTGTTGAACCACGGCAGCTACCGGTGGGCGTTTTGACCGCACTGCTCGGCGTGCCACTGTTCCTGTTCCTTTTGTACCGCTCGCGGCCGTCGCAGGATGAGTGATCCACAGGCGCTGTTGTGCTGTGAGCGCCTGCGCGTCGAGATCGGCGGGCTGGTGGTAGCGCGCGAACTGACCTTGAGCATGTACCCCGGCCAGTGCTGGTGCCTGCTGGGACGCAATGGTGCCGGCAAGACCACCCTGCTGCATACGCTCGCGGGCCTGCGCCCGGCCAAAAGCGGCAGCATACAGCTGGGCGACACGGCGCTCGAGACGCTGCCGCGCAAGCAGGTGGCGCAGCGACTCGGGATGCTGTTTCAGGACCAGACCGACAGCTTTCCCGCCAGCGTGCGCGAAAAGGTGCTGCAGGGCCGTCACCCTTACCTGCATGCCTGGCAGTGGGAGACCGCCGCCGACCACGAACTCGTCTCGCAGCTGTTGCACAAACTGGACCTGGAAACACTGGACAGGCGCAATGTCCAGACCCTGTCCGGCGGCGAACGCCAGCGCGTCGCCGTTGCCACTGTGCTGGCACAGCAGTGCCGCCTGCTCCTGCTGGACGAGCCGACCAACCACCTGGACCTGCGTCATCGCTTCGGCCTGCTCAGCATGCTTGCCGACGATTGCCGGGAACAACGGCAGGCGCTGATGATGAGCCTGCACGACATCAACCTCGCGGCGC
>JASFNS010000107.1:0-6610 GCA_050116915.1 Thiogranum sp.
AGCAGCGCCTTCGGGAATGTGTTTTGCCAACCCGGCTGCCGGTGATCATAAAGAGAAGAGACAGCGAAATGAAGCGCATTCTGGTCGTTGAGGATGAACAACCTATCCGCGAAATGGTGGGCTTCGCACTCATGAAAGCCGGGCTGGATTTCGAGGAGGCGGCCGATGCGGAAGAGGCGCTGGTGGCGGTGGCGTCCAACCCGCCGGATCTCCTGCTGCTGGACTGGATGCTGCCGGGCATGAGCGGTGTCGACCTGGCGCGACGTTTGCGCCGCGAAGACGTCACGGCCAAGCTGCCGATCATTATGCTCACCGCGCGTGTCGAGGAAAACGACCGGGTCCACGGTCTCGATGTGGGCGCCGACGACTACATTACCAAGCCGTTTTCCCCGCGAGAGCTCATCGCCCGCATCAACGCGGTTTTGCGCCGCACCCGGGCCGCCTCGGACGAGCATCCCATCGAGTTCGACGGGCTGTCGCTGGACCCGGTGGGACACCGCGTACAGGTCGACGCCGAGCCCCTGAGTCTGGCGCCCACCGAGTTTCGTCTGTTACATTTCTTCATGAGCAACCCGGACCGGGTTTACAGCAGGGAGCAGTTGCTGGACCATGTCTGGGGGCGTGGCGTTTTCGTCGAGGAACGTACCGTCGATGTACACATCAGGCGCTTGCGCAAGGCGCTGGCAGAACGAGGCTATGACCGTTTCATTCAGACAGTCAGGGGAGCAGGCTACCGTTTCTCGATCAGAGACTGACCGTGAGTAACCCCTGGCAGAGCGAGTTCCAGCGTATTGCCGGGCTGGCTTTGCTCAGCGCCATTCTGGGCGCGCTGATCGGCCATATTACGCTGGGATTGTTGCTGGTGCTGGTGGCCTATCTCGCCTGGCACCTGTACAACATGTTCCGGCTGTTGCGCTGGCTGCGGGAAAGCAAGAAGTTCCAGCCGCCGGAGGCCAGCGGCATCTGGGACGACGCCTTCGAACACATTTTCCGGCTGCAGCAACGCAACCGCAAGCGCAAGCACAACCTGCGGCGGATGCTCAAGCGCTTCCACAAAATCACCGTCGCACTGCCCGACGCCACCGTGGAACTGCGCCCGGGCAGTGATGAAATCGAGTGGTGGAACAACGCCGCGTCACGCTACCTGGGTTTTCACTACCCGCGCGACAGCGGCCAGCGCATCAGCAACCTGATTCGCTACCCCCTGTTTCTGAACTACCTGCGTTCGGGTGATGCGCAGCGTGAGATCGAGATGCCGTCGCCGGTCAACGAGGACATCATCCTGCGCGTGCGGGTTATTCCGTACGCAAAAAACCGGCGGCTGCTGGTGGCCCGCGATGTGACCCGCATCCAGCGTCTGGAACGCACCCGGCAGGATTTCGTGGCCAACGTCTCGCACGAGCTGCGCAGTCCGCTGACGGTGGTTTCCGGCTACCTGGAGACCTTGCTGGACGCCGGTGATCTCGGTCCCGAGCTGACAGGCCAGTTGCAAAGCATGCGCTCGCAGACCGACCGCATGAACCGTATTGTCAATGACCTCATGCTGCTGTCGCGGCTGGAAAGCGAGGAACCACACGCCGACCGGGAAAAAGTGCTGGTCGGGCCGCTGATCAGCAGTATCGCCGACCACGCCCGCGAACTCAGCGGCGAGAATCGGCATGTCATAGAGCTTGATGTCGACACTTCGCTGTGCATCCAGGGGCATGAGCCCGAACTGTACAGTGCATTTTCCAACCTGGTATTCAACGCCATTCGTTACACGCCGGCGCGCGGGCGTATCATGATCAGCTGGCAGGAACGCAATAACGAGCTGGTGTTTTCCGTCCGGGATTCCGGCGTCGGCATCGCTGCTCACCACATTCCCCGCCTGACGGAGCGTTTCTACCGGGTAGATACCGGCCGATCGCGGGCCACCGGCGGCACGGGGCTGGGCCTGGCGATCGTGAAGCACGTACTGTTGCGCCACGAGGGCCGTCTGGAGATCGACAGCGAAGTGGGCAAGGGCAGTACCTTCGCTTGTCATTTCCCTGTCGGCCGCAAGGAAGAATGCACCGACACCCCCGCCGGCCCGCGGGTCGCGGCGCCCGATGCGGTTGTCACACAAATGTCATAATTCGGTAATACAATCGCTCGCTAGGACGACACGTTGATTCCCTAACTGTGTACTCGAGGAGAGCACTCAATGAAATTTTCTGACTACCGTATGCTGGCGGGCGCGATGGCGCTTGGCCTCGGGCTGAGCGCCGCGGCGCTGGCTGGTCCACAGGTCGACAGCGGCCTGACCGATTACAAGCGCGCCAGCGGCGTGGCCGGCAACCTGTCGAGCGTCGGCTCCGATACCCTGGCCAACCTCATGACCCTGTGGGCCGAGGAATACAAGCGCGAATACCCGAATGTGAACATCCAGATCCAGGCCGCGGGTTCGTCGACGGCCCCGCCGGCGCTGACCGAGGGTACCTCCAACTTCGGTCCCATGAGCCGCAAGATGAAAGACAAGGAAGTGGAAGCGTTTGAAAAGCGTTACGGTTACAAGCCGACCCCGATACGCGTGGCCATCGACGCGCTGGCGGTGTTCGTCAACAAGGACAATCCGATCAAGGGTATGACCATTCCGCAGGTCGACGCGGTGTTCTCGTCGACGCGCAAGTGCGGACTGGCAGACGATATCACCACCTGGGGCGGTCTGGGTCTGGACGGCGCCTGGAAGACTCGCGCCATTCAGCTGTACGGGCGCAACTCGGTTTCGGGTACCTACGGCTATTTCAAGAAACACGCACTGTGCAAGGGTGACTACAAGAACAACGTCAACGAGCAGCCCGGTTCGGCTTCCGTTGTCCAGTCGGTGTCTTCCTCACTCAACGGTATCGGTTACTCCGGCATCGGTTACAAGACCTCGGGCGTGCGAACCGTTCCGCTCGCCAAGGCGCCCGGCAAGCCGTTTGTAGAAGCGTCCACCGAGAATGCCATCAGCGGCAAGTACCCGCTGGCGCGCTTCCTCTATATCTACGTCAACAAGCACCCCAACAAGCCGCTGCCGCCGCTGGAAGGCGAATTCATCAAGATGGTGATGTCGAAGGTGGGGCAGAGGATCGTGGTCAAGGACGGCTATATTCCCCTGCCGGCCAAGGTGGCCGCGAAGGAACTGGAAAAACTGCAGTAGTCAGTGCCGCCCGGCGGTGTTCGCCAGCCCCTGTGCCGTCGGCACGGGGGCTTTCCCGTCGCTTCGGAGGAATGGCTCAGGCTGCGTTCAGCATGTAGCGCAGGGCATCGAATTCCCGGTATCCTACGTGCTGCAACATCAGGCCGACACCCTCGTCGCTGCCGTGAACCACGTAGGCCGGCAAGCGATGCTCGGTGGCTGTGCCGCGGGTTTCGGCGGTAAAACAGATTTCCAGTCGCGCCTGGGGTGGAAGGCTGACGCCTTTCAGGTCGATAAACATGCCTTCCAGGCTGATATTGCGGGTTTTTCCGTTGATCATGCCAACGGGCGGGTAGTACAGGCTGACATCGATGTTGATGTTCTTGCGGGAACTCCAGCGGTGTTCGATACCCATGATTTTCTCCCTCGCACGGTTGTCTGGGTGCGTGCGGTTGTTCGCAGGTAGCGAAGCAATATCAGTGCCAATGAGCGATTGATTGGCGTGACCCTGGATGACACAAGACGGTTGCCTTGACCGCATAGACTGATATGGACAAGACGGATTCGACTACCGGCGAGACTTACCAGGGCAGTGCGCATCTGCGTCTGCGGCTGGTGAAAGACCGCCTTGCACGCTATGCCGTGGCCGCGGGCGGTAACGGCGTCATTGTCGCTATCTTATTGATATTTTTCTATCTTCTTTATGTCGTGTTGCCGCTGGGCAAAACTCCCGAGATGTGGCAGGAGGCGCAGTACCCGCTGCAAGTTACCGCGCCGGTCGAGTATCTGGCGATGGAAGAACAGGCCGAGATCGGCATGGTGCTGGACCGCAGCGGCCTGGTGCGGTTTCTGTCCACGCACGACGGCAGCCTCGTCAAGGAAGTCCGTCTGCCCGTGCCCGAGGGTGTGACGGTCGACAGTTTTTCGGCGGCGCGACCGAATTCCGGCGTACTGGCGCTGGGTTTGAGCAACGGTCAGGCGCTGGTGTTCAAGCACGAGTACAGTGTGACGTTCCCCAATGACAAGCGGGTTATCACGCCCGGTATCGTTTACCCGCTTGGCGAGCCCCTGGTCGATGTCGATGCGCGCGGCCAGGCGCTGAAGATGCTGGCAGTTCAGGCTGGTGAGTCCTACACCCTGGTCGGCTGGTCGGCCGACGGCACACTGTCACTGGTGAAAGCCAGCGCGAGCGAATCCCTGCTGGCCGAGGAAGGCAGCTTCGAGTTCGAGCACAGCAGCACGCAAACCGATCAGGAGACAATCCGTGCGCTGCTGATTGACCCCACCCAGACGGACCTGTACGTGGTGGGTGAAGACGGCACGCTTGCCTGGTACGACATCGGTTCGTCCGGCGAACTGCGTCTGCACGAACAGATCAGCGCGACGCCGTCCGGGGTCAAGGTAGTCGACGTCGCCCTGCTGGCCGGCGGTACCTCGATAATGGTGGCCTCGGACGACGGCAAGATCAGCCAATGGTTCTCGGTGCGCGGCGAAGGCGGGGTGCGTCATTTGCAACTGATCCGCAGTTTCGCGGCGCCGAAAGACGTTACGCGGATTGTCCCCGAGTTCAGCCGCAAGGGCTTTCTGGTATCAGATGCCAGCGGTGGTGTCGGCGTCTATCACGCCACCGCCCACAAACTGTTGATGCGTCAACCGGTGGCGGATGCCGGCATAAACCGGCTGGCGATGGGGCCGCGGGCACATGCGCTGCTGGCGCTGGACGACAACAATACGCTGCATTTCTGGCGTATCAAGAACGAGCACCCGGAAGTCTCCTGGGAAGCCTTGTGGTCGAAGGTCTGGTACGAGGGTTACGACGAGCCGGCCTATGTCTGGCAGTCGTCCTCGGGTGATAACACTTTCGAGCCCAAGTTCAGCCTGACGCCGCTGACCTTCGGCACCCTCAAGGCGGCTTTTTACGCCATGCTGTTCGCGATTCCGCTGGCGATTCTCGGGGCGATTTTCACGGCCTATTTCATGGCGCCGAAAATGCGCCAGGTCGTCAAGCCGTCGATTGAAATCATGGAAGCGATGCCCACGGTTATCCTGGGCTTCCTGGCAGGATTGTGGCTGGCTCCGCTGGTGGAGGCGCACCTGTCCGGGATTTTTCTGTTGTTCGTGTTCCTGCCGCTGGTGGTTATCGTGGCGGCCTATGGCTGGCACCGCCTGCCGGCGGGCGTGCGCCGGCGCATACCGGAGGGCTGGGAAGCGGCGCTGCTGATCCCGGTGCTGGCGCTGGCCGTCTGGGCAATGCTGGCCGTCAGCCCGATGCTGGAGCACCTGCTGTTCGGCGGCGATCTGCCGCACTGGCTGGACACACACGGCATCGGTTTCGACCAGCGCAACTCGCTGGTGGTCGGCCTGGCCATGGGTTTCGCGGTTATCCCGACCATCTTCTCGATCGCCGAGGACGCAATTTTCGCGGTGCCCAAGCACCTGACCAACGGGTCGCTGGCCCTGGGCGCCACGCCGTGGCAGACGCTGGTCAGGGTGGTGTTGCTGACCGCCAGTCCGGGGCTGTTTTCGGCCATCATGATGGGGGTCGGTCGCGCCGTTGGCGAAACCATGATTGTGCTGATGGCCACCGGCAATACGCCGGTGATGGACCTGAGCATTTTCCAGGGTATGCGCACGCTGTCGGCGAATATCGCCGTGGAAATGCCGGAATCCGAGGTTGACAGTACGCACTACCGGGTGCTGTTCCTCGCCGCGCTGGTCCTGTTTATTTTCACCTTTGTGTTCAACACCGGTGCGGAGCTGATTCGTCAGCGCCTGCGCGGCAAGTACAGCAGTCTGTAGGAGGCGCGCGGCATGAACAGGCACATGGCGGACTGGTGGCAGACTGGCGCACCCTGGATCTGGCTGAATGCCGCCGCGGTGTCGGCGAGCCTGGCGATGGTAATCGGCCTGCTGGCACTTATTGCGTACAACGGGCTCGGGCATTTCTGGCCGCACCCGGTATGGGAACTGGACTACCGCGCCGCCGACGGGTCCGGGATGCAGCATCTGATCGGCGAAATAACTGATGAAGAGGAAACCAGCGTCGAACGCATGCGCCATGCAGGCGCGCAACTGCCCGAGAACATCGGTGAAGACCTGGACCGGTTCCTGCTCAAAACGGGGAACCGCGATGTGTCGGGCCTGGATTTCCGCTGGATTCTCGGGCCGCTGATTGTCAAGCGCGACAAACCGGAAAAGCTGGTGGTGTTCGAGCGGACCGAGTGGGGCAACTTCTACGGTTTTCTGAAAAACATAAAGCAGGACGGCAAGGTGGTCTCCGAGGGTGAATCCGCCTGGGATGATCTGCAGGCGCGCCTGGATCGGGTTGCCGGGGTGCGCAAGCAGATTCGGCACATAGAGAAGAGCGAGATAGGCGCCGTCAACTACAGTATCGAACAACTGCGCCTGGACCGGCGTCGTCTGGAACTGGAGGTCAGGGACACCCCCGAGCGGTTGGCCGAACTGCAGCGT
>JASFNS010000108.1:0-6563 GCA_050116915.1 Thiogranum sp.
CGCAGCCGCGTCTCCGAAATTATCCGTACCGTCACCCAGAGTCCCTGGTCGCATTCTGCCCTGTATATCGGCCGGATTCATGATATCGACGACGAAGAGTTGCGCGAAAAAGTCCTGTCTTTTTACGATGGAGATCCCAACGAACAGCTGATTATCGAAGCCTGGCTGGGCGAAGGCACGGTGGTAAACCCTCTGGACAAGTACCGCGGCGACTCGCTGCGTGTCTGCCGTCCTACCGGACTGTCGCGCAGTGACGCGCAGCATGTACTCAAGTTCGCGCTGCATCATCTGGGTTTCGACTATGATCTCAGACAACTGATCGACCTGGCGCGCTTCCTGTTTCCCTACAGTGTTATCCCGCGCCGCTGGCGCTCCAGCCTGTTCCAGCACAATGCCGGTTCACCGACGCGGTCGGTCTGTTCCTCGATGATTGCCGCCGCCTTCTCGGTGGTCAAATTCCCGGTCCTGCCGGTCCTCGAAAAACGCAACGACGGTACGCTGCGCATGGTCCCGCGCAATACCCGCCTGTTCACACCACGTGACTTCGACTACTCCCCCTATTTCGACATCATCAAGTGTCCGCACCTGGATTTCTCCCGGCAGCCTTCTTACCGTGAACTGCCCTGGGACGACGATGGACGCATTTGCAATGCAGATGGTGATTGCTATCTGCCCCCGGAGCCGGCGGTCGAGCTGGCAGTGAACCTGATCAAAACGCAACAGGTGTCTGACGATGCGCCTGTCGACATAGACACGAACGGGCTGGGGGAAATCAAGACCAGCTGATCGCAGGAGACAGTCATGTCAACGATTCTAGAACTGCTGGCAGTATTGGGCGCGGTATGGCTGCTGGCCGGCAAACAGGTGCCCGGCTGGGCCTGGGGCGCAGCTGTCAGCGCCTACCTCATCGCCTGGCCGATGATACATCACGTCAGTGCCTGGGCATTGACACCCGTCTGGCTGATCTTCATTCCCGTGGCCGTCGTTCTCTGCGTACCCGGCGTACGCCGTCGTCTGATCAGTACCGCGGCCATGCGTCAATTCCGACGCATGATGCCGGCCATGTCGAGTACCGAGCGCGAGGCACTGGAAGCCGGAACAACCTGGTGGGAGGCCGATCTGTTCAGCGGCAAACCCGATTGGCAAAAGCTGCTCGACTATCCCCGACCGGCCCTGAGCGCCGAGGAACAGGCGTTCGTCGATGGTCCGGTCAACGAACTGTGCGGCATGATCGACGACTGGAAAATCACCGAGCAACTGCACGATCTGCCACCGCCCGTCTGGCAGTTTCTCAAGGAACACCGCTTTTTCGGCATGATTATTCCGAAAGCCTATGGCGGACTGGAATTCAGCGCCCATGGCCATTCGACCGTGGTGATGAAAATCGCCAGCCGCAGCATTACCGCGGCGGTGACCGCGATGGTGCCGAATTCCCTGGGACCGGCGCAGCTGCTGCTGAACTACGGCACTGAGGAGCAGAAGCAATACTACCTGCCACGCCTGGCGAGCGGCGAAGAGATCCCCTGCTTCGCTCTAACCGGCCCCGACGCCGGCAGCGATGCCGCCGCCATGCCCGACCGGGGCGTTGTCTGCCGCCGGACATACGCCGGCGAAGAACAACTCGGGATCCGCCTCAACTGGGAAAAGCGCTACATCACTCTGGGGCCGGTCGCCACCGTGCTCGGCCTGGCATTCAAACTCTACGACCCCGATCACCTGTTGGGAGAACAGGAGGAACTGGGTATAACGCTGGCGCTGATACCGACGAACACGCCCGGCATCGATATCGGCAACCGGCATTTCCCGCTCAACCAGGCGTTCATGAACGGCCCCAACCGCGGCCGGGATGTCTTTATACCCCTGGACCGGATTATCGGCGGGCGCGCACGTATCGGTCAGGGCTGGCGCATGCTGATGGAATGCCTGGCCGACGGCCGCTCGATTTCCCTGCCCGCGCTCAGTACCGGCGCCGGCAAACTGGCATCGCGCGCCACCGGCGCCTACGCGGCGGTTCGCAAACAGTTCAAGACGCCAATCGGAAAATTTGAAGGCATCGCCGAAGTCCTCGGGCGGATTGCCGGCAATGCCTATGTGATGGACGCCGCACGTGGACTGACGACACTGGCCGTGGACCGCGGCGAGAAACCCTCTGTTGCATCGGCAATCGTCAAGTATCACCTCACCGAGCGTATGCGCGATGTGATCGACGACGCCATGGACGTACATGGCGGCCGGGGTATCTGCATGGGCCCGCGCAACTACCTCGCGCGGGTCTACCAGGCCATCCCCATCAGCATCACCGTCGAGGGCGCCAACATCCTGACCCGCAGCCTGATCATCTTCGGCCAGGGTGCGCTGCGCTGTCACCCTTTCCTGTTAAAGGAAATGCACGCGGCGCAGCAAGGTGACGTGCAGGCCTTTGATCGCGCCCTGTTCAGTCATGCGCGCGCGCTGGTCGGCAACCTCGCCCGCGCCTGGTTCCACGGTCTCACCGCAGCCCGCTTCGCCCGCGCCCCCGGAGAGGAAGCCCGGGAGGCACACTTCTATCGCCAGCTGAGCCGTATGGCGGCGGTATTCGCCGTGACCTCGGAAGCGGCGCTGCTGACACTCGGCAGCACGCTGAAACGCCGCGAGTCGCTGTCAGCCCGTCTTGGCGACGTGCTCAGTCACCTGTATCTGGCCTCGGCTGCGCTGAAACGTTTCGCCGACCAGGGCCGGCAGCAGACCGACCGACCGCTGCTGGAGTGGGCCGTGCGGGACAGCCTGTATCACATACAGACGACACTGTTCGAAGTCTGCGACAACCTCCCCAACCGGCTGCTGGGGCGGCTGCTGAAATGGTCGCTGTTCCCCTTCGGTGCGAGCTACCGGGCCGTCGACGACCGGCTGCTGCAACGCGCCGCGAACGTCATCCTGCGTTTGGGCAGCGCACGCGAACGACTGACGGACGGTTTGTTCATGCCGAGTGACGACCATGAACCGCTCGCGCAGCTGGAAGCCACACTGGAAAAAGCCACCGCGGCACAACCGGTGCTTTCACACTTGCGAAACGCGATGCGCAGTGGTCAACTTGCGGCAGGAGACCCCGAACGCTGCCTGGTTGAAGCGGTTTCGGCCGGCGTAATTGATGAACGCGAAGCGGCACAGGTGCGCGCCGCCGTGGCTGCAAGACAACGCGTTATCGGTGTCGACGAATTCACTGCGGACTACTGGAAGGAGAACAAGGAATCATGGCAGCAGATCCCAACCCGCTCGCAACAGGCCGGCCAGTCTTCGTAGTCGACGGACGGCGCTCACCGTTCCTGCGGGCGAGCGGTCGGCCTGGACCGTTCAGCGCCTCCGACCTGGCATTCCAGGTGGGCCGCGCGCTGCTCTACCAGCAGTCCTTTCCCGCAGACGCGATCGACCAGGTCATACTTGGCTGTGTCATGCCCGGCGTGGACGAAGCCAATATCGCCCGGGTTGTGGCGCTGCGCCTGGGCTGCGGTGAACAGGTACCAGCGTGGACCGTGCAGCGCAACTGCGCCTCGGGGCTGCAAGCGCTCGACAGCGCTGCACAGGACATCGCCAGCGGACGCTCCGACCTGGTACTGGCGGGCGGCGTGGAAGCCATGAGCCATGCACCCGTACTGTTCAGCGAAGCCATGGCGGCCTGGCTGGGCAGCTTCAGCCGCGCCCGCACGGTCGGGGCGAAACTCAAGGCGGTTGCGGCGTTCCGTCCGGCGCTGCTGAAACCGGTCATCGGCCTGCTGCGCGGGCTGACGGATCCCATTGTCGGCCTGAACATGGGACAGACCGCCGAGGTGCTGGCACACCGATTCGGCATCAGTCGTGAACACATGGACGCCTTTGCACTGCGCAGTCACCAGCGTCTCGCCGCCGCTCAGCAGAACGGTCACCTCGCTGAAATAGAGGTCATCTATGATCACCGCGGCCATCACTATCAGGCCGACACCGGCCTGCGCGCGGACAGCAGCATGGAAAAGCTCGCGCACCTCAAACCGGTATTCGACCGCCCGTTCGGCAAGATCACCGCCGGCAACAGCGCCCAGGTCACCGACGGCGCCGCGTGGCTCATTCTGGCGAGCGAAACCGCCGTCAGACAGTATGAGCTGCCGGTGCTTGGGCGCGTGATCGATACCCAGTGGGCAGGCCTGGATCCCGGCCAGATGGGGCTGGGACCGGTCCACGCCATGGCACCGTTGATGATCCGCAACCGGCTGGACAGCGCAGAGGTCGATTACTGGGAGATCAACGAAGCGTTTGCCGCCCAGGTACAGGCCTGCCTGTATGCCTGGCAGGACGCCGACTATTGCCGCACAGAGGTCGATCTCGAGCAGGCCTTCTCACCAATCGATGAAGACCGGCTGAACGTCGATGGCGGCGGCGTATCGATCGGTCACCCGGTCGGCGCCAGCGGCGCACGCATCGTGCTGCATCTGTTGAACGTTCTTAAGCGGACCGGCGGCAAGCGGGGTATCGCCAGCCTGTGCATCGGCGGTGGCCAGGGCGGAGCCATGCTGGTGGAGGGCGTGCACTGATGGATACCGAGACCCAGGGGCGCGACCTGTATACCGTCATCGACGAAGATAACGTCGCGTGGCTGCATTTCGACAAGCAGAACACCAACACCAACGTGCTGTCCGCGCCACTGCTGGAAACGTTCTACCAGGAACTCCTGGATCTGGTCGAGCGGGCGCCGCGCGGCCTGGTGCTGGTGTCCGACAAGCCCAATGGTTTTGTCGCCGGAGCCGACGTGCGCGAATTTGCAACGCTTGAGAACCATGATCAGGCGCTGCGCGCCATTCAGCGCGGCCAGGAAGTCTTCGATCGTCTCGCCGCACTGCCGTTTCCGACCGTCGCATTGATACACGGGTTCTGTCTGGGCGGCGGGCTGGAAATGGCACTTGCATGTCGCTACCGCGTCGCCCGCGACGACCCGGGTACCCGCCTGGGACTGCCCGAAGTGCGCCTGGGGATTCACCCGGGTTTCGGCGGTACAGTCCGGCTGCCGCCACTGGTGGGCGCCAGGCACGCCATGGACCTGATGCTCAGCGGGCGCAGCGTCGACGGGCGCACTGCCAGGCGTATGGGCATCGTCGATCACGCCGTCCCCGAGCGGCATATGAAGTCGGCGGCAAGCAGCCTGATCCTCGACCCGCCCTTCCCGCACCGTGCCAGCAAGCTGCAGTCCCTGAGCAATCACGCCTGGGTCAGACCGGCACTGGCAGCGCTGTTGCGCCGCCAGGTCGCGGGCAAGGCCCGACCCGATCATTACCCCGCGCCCTATGCCCTCATCGACCTGTGGCAGGAGCATGCCGACGACGCGCGCGCCATGATGCACGCCGAAGCAGAGTCGGTAGCCGAACTGATTGTCGGTCCGGCGGCGCAGAACCTCATCCGGGTGTTCCTTTTGCAGGAGAAACTCAAGGGACTGGGCCGTGGCAACGATTTCAAACCCCGCCAGGTGCACGTGGTGGGCGCCGGCATCATGGGCGGAGACATTGCCGCCTGGTGCGCTTTACGTGGCCTGCAGGTCACCCTCGCCGACCAGTCACCCGAGCGTATCGCGCCGGCGGTGAAACGCGCCCATGCATTGTTCAGAAAACGGCTGAAACACCACCGCCCCATCCGCGAGGCGATGGACCGGCTGATGCCCGACCATCGCGGGCTGGGCGTCGAGCATGCCGATGTGGTGATCGAGGCCATTTTCGAAGACGCCGAAGCCAAACGCACACTCTACCAGCTGCTCGAGCCGCGCATGAAACCGGACGCCGTGCTGGCGACCAATACCTCCAGCATTCCGCTGCAGGAACTGCGTACTGTACTGAAGCAGCCCTCGCGCCTGGTCGGACTGCACTTTTTCAACCCGGTTGCGAAGATGCAGCTGGTGGAAATCGTCCGCGATGACGAAGCTGACAGCGAGGCCGTGAGCAAAGCCATCGGTTTCACCCGCAGGATCGACCGGCTGCCCTTGCCGGTCGCCAGCACCCCGGGATTCCTCGTCAATCGTATCCTCATGCCCTACCTGCTCGAAGCCGTGGAACTGGAAAACGAAGGCATACCGCCGGCGGAGATCGACCGCCAGGCGCTGGCATTCGGTATGCCCATGGGACCGGTGGAGCTCGCCGACAGCGTCGGCCTGGACATCTGCCTGCAGGTCGCCGAGGTGCTCTCCGAACGCCTCGACACCACGGTGCCGCAGCGTCTGCGCGACCTGGTCAGCCAGGGACGTCTGGGACGCAAGAGCGGCTCGGGTTTTTACCGCTACAGGAAAGGCAAAGCGGTCAAGGAAAAGCTCCCCCACGGCAGTCGGCGCGGCACGGACGTCATCGACCGGATGATGTTGCGCCTGCTCAACGAGGTGGTCGCGTGTCTGCGTGAAGGCGTGGTGACGAATCCCGAACACCTGGACGCCGGCATGGTCTACGGTACCGGGTTCGCACCCTTCCGCGGCGGGCCTTTGCACTATATCCAGACCATCGGCGCGGACACGCTGTTTCAGCGCCTGCAGAATCTGGAAGAGCGCTTCGGCCCGCGCTTCACGCCGGACGCCGGATGGG
>JASFNS010000109.1:0-6490 GCA_050116915.1 Thiogranum sp.
CGCAATTCAACTTCATCGATCTACCCGACCGGTTCTGCACCGGTTCCAGCATCATGCCACAGAAGAAGAACCCGGATGTCCCTGAACTGGTGCGCGGCAAGTCAGGCCGGGTGGTGGGCCACCTGGTCGGCCTGCTGATGCTGATGAAAGGCCAGCCGCTGGCTTACAACAAGGACAACCAGGAAGACAAGGAGCCGTTGTTCGATACGGTCGATACCCTGTTGGGCAGTCTGCGCGCCTTTGCCGACATGGTGCCGGCATTACAGGTCAAGTCAGACAAAATGCGCGCTGCCGCAGCCAGCGGGTATTCAACCGCCACCGACCTGGCCGATTACCTGGTGCGCAGGGGCGTGGCATTTCGCGATGCACACGAGGTGGTCGGCACAGCGGTACGTCTCGGAATCGAAAGCGGGCGTGACCTTTCGGAGATGTCACTCGCCGAGTTGCAGGCCCTGTCACCGGTCATCGAGGCGGACGTGTTCGACGTGCTGACGCTGGATGGCTCGGTCGCGGCCCGCGATCACTTCGGCGCAACAGCCCCGCGGCAGGTTCGAGCGGCGATCGCCCGTGCGAGGCAACGCCTCGCCTGAGTTTCAGGCAACCGACTCACGTTCCCGGTAGTCAGACGGCTGTTCGCTCGCCGGCGGCGCCAGCTGCAGACGCGGTTTGCCCAGGTAATACCCCTGCACGTAGTCCACACCCAGGCTGCGCACACGCTGGTACACCTGCTCGTTTTCCACGAACTCGGCAATGGTTCGCATACCCATGCCGCGGGCCACATCGACCAACGCCTTGACGAACAGCTGGTCGGCGTTGTTATTGTGGATGTCGCGAATAAAGCTGCCATCGATCTTCAGGGTGTCCGCATGCAGGTGTTTCAGGTAGGAGAATGACGAGAAACCGACACCGAAGTCATCCAGCGAAACCTGGCAACCGAGCTGGCGCACCTGCTGGATAAACTCCAGTGCAGCACTGAGCTGCTCGCAGGCGGCCGTCTCGGTGATTTCAAAGGTGATGCGTGCAGGCTCGATGCCGGCTTCGCGAACTTCGCGCTCGATAAGCTCATACATGTCCTGCCTGCCGACCGACAGGCCTGACAGGTTGATGGAAAACCCGACGTCGGCCATCTCGCGGGGCAGCTCGGCGAGGTGGCGGATGGCCTTGGCGACGATATAACGATCCACTTGCTGGATCAGACCGAACTGCTCTGCAGCCGGAATGAACTTGCCGGGCGCAATCAGTGCCCCGTTACTCTCACGCATGCGCACGAGCACCTCGTAGTGGTGCACTTTGCCGCTGGCGATCCCCACGATGGGCTGGAACGCCAAAACCAGCCCACCGTTTTCCAGCGCGTCCACGAGCCGATCCTTCCATACCAGCTGGTTGTCCATACGCTCGCGCATCATGTCGGTTTCGTCGTAACGGTGGACCCGATTGCGTCCTTTGCTCTTGGCGGCACAGATGGCTGCGTCCGCCTTCGCCATGAGTTCAACCGGCACTTTACCTTCATGCGGGAAAGTCACCATGCCGACACTTGCAGTGATATTCAGGGTGCGTCCGCCGAAGCGCGGCTTGAGTGCGTTGATGCGCTCCAGCAGTTGCCTGGCCTTTTCCATCCCCTGAGCTTCGTTCATAGTTGCATAAGCGACAGCGAACTCGTCACCACTGATGCGCGCCACGAAATCCTGCTCGCGTGATGCACGCTTCAACAAGCCGGCAACCTGGACGATTATCTGGTCGCCGGCGGCATGTCCTGCGGTGTCGTTGACCAGCTTCAGGTGGTCCAGGTCCAGCAAAAGCAAGACGCCCAGTTGCCCCTGGCGCTCGACCCGGCGTATTTCGTGACTGAGATCCTGCAAAAACCGTCGCCGGTTGGACAACCCCGTCAGGTGGTCCTGGTTTGCCAGCACTACCATGCGCTTTTCATCCTGTTTCAGCTTGGTGATGTCGCGCGCGGTACCACGGTAGCCCTTGAAGATCTTGTCGCTGAACACGGGCACGCCGTTCAGCCGCAAACAGTGCTGATCGCCGCCGGCGGCGTGCAACCATATTTCACAATCCTTGAAGCTGCGCGCCGGCCGGCTGTCGCCGCTGCTCAGCAATCCCGCCAGCTCGCCCAGGCGGGCGCCAGGAAACACTTCCGGCAGTGTCCGCCCCAACCAGCTTTCCGCGGGCATATCCAGCGTTTCGGAAACGCTGCTCGAGACAAACGTGAAATGCCCGCCACGATCGGTTTCCCATAGCCAGTCGGAGGAGCTGGAGGCGAAGTCACGGAAGCGCTGGCGATTGCGCTCGACTTCGGCCCGGGAGGTGTTCAGGGCACCCAACATGGCGTTGAACGAGCTACCGAGTTGCCCCAGTTCGTCACGGCGACTGACGCTGACTGTGTGGCACATATCGCCGTTGGCGATGGCCTGGGTCGCGCGCGCCAGCAACTGGATGGGGCGTGTCAACGAACGCCGGCTGATGCTGATGCCGAACAGGGCGGCGAACAACAGGATGATGACGGAAAAATATACGGCGTTTTGACCCAGAATTTTATACGGCGCCCAGTACCGGTCGTGCGCTGCAGCCAGCAGCACCTTGACCGAAGAATCACTGCTGCCGACCCGGTACAGGGCCGGCAGTATCCGCGCGCTGTAGCGCCGCCCGCCAACGTCCACCACGACGTCCCCGGCGGCTGGATCGACGCCCGCCAGCACCGACAGCGATGGTTGCAGGCTCGGGATGCTGCTGGCGAGCAACTGGTTGCCGTTGAAAATCGCAATATCCGCGTATACGAGCTTGCGCAGATCGCCGAGGTCGTTCTGGGTGAAACGCCTGCCGACCAGCAGCGCACCGACCCGTCCACCCAGAGGGCTTTCAATCGGCACCGCCACCAGCTGCAGCCAGGTATCGTAGAGCAGGGCGTTACCGTAGACGATGGACTCGCCCCCGGTCAGGTCGCGCACCAGGTCGACCAGGGCCGGCGAGCTCAGCACCTGGGGCGAGGCGTAGTGAGGTTTATCGCCGACGCCGGCGACCCCTCCGGGGCCGGTATCCAGGTATACCGCCATGAATTCCGCGCCGGGGCGCGGATAAAGATCGTCCAGCATGCCCCGGATGGTGCCGATATCGCCGGTGAGCGTCGCCGCCAGCAGGCTCGGTTCATCGCGCGTGCTGGCGGCGACCGCAGAGAGTTGGGCGAAACGATTTTTCTGCGCCTCGACGAAGACCGTCCTGGCTCGCTCCAGGTCCTCATGAATGCTGGCCTGTACGTGATCCCGAACCAACAGGAAGGCCGCACCGGCGACACCGAGCAATACCACCATGACCAGTGAAATAATGAACAGGGTGTTCTTCTGCTCGATGTTCACCTGTCTGCCTCTTGCGCTGCCGCTTGACGGTAAAGTCGGCCTACGTCACCGGCTGCGCTCAGACTGCGGCCGCGTCCCTGTCCACCGCCATGCGATGTGAGGGTCAACTTCAGAGACGGTGGCATGGTCACGGCTGCAACATCGACCCACTGGGTTTCGGCAGCCGGCGCGGCAAGGCGCAACTTCCAGCGGCCCGGCGAAAGTCCCACGAAATCGAATACACCGCCTGGTTCCACCATCTGGATGTAGGGCGTCGCCACCACGTCGATACGCGCATAGCTCTTGTTGTGGATACGACAGAAAAAATGGGTGGTGCCCGGTTGCTTGAGCCTGAACTCGGCCCTTGCGTCTGACTGCTGGTCTGCTTTTCCCAGACGCGCCTTCACCGGCTCACCCGGCGAAAGGGAAAACAACTCATGGTAGACGTTGTCCCGGTTGACGAACTCGACATAGTCACCCTGCTGTACAGTCAAAAAGGCGGGGCGCATGCGGTTGCCGACGACCTCGATTCTCTGATGGCGAACGCCGCGTGGAACGGTGCGCTGGCCTTCGCCGGGCAGCAACGCCACCGAAACGGTGTGCGTCCGGGCAGCGGTGCCTGGCTCGAACAGCCCGTGATAGTCGACACTGACGGTCCCCCTGACTTCGGCGGCCAGCAATGTCCCGACGCGCAGCAACACCAGGGCCGCCACGGCAAATGACATCAACTTCGCAGCCTTAACGCATTTCATCGGTTCAGATATTTCTTGGACTTGCGGTCTTAGGCATATCGACCGGGGCTGTGATTTAATGAGGCGGTGAATGACACACCCGCCGACAGCCTGGAGCACCTGCGCCGCAAACTGGCCGAGTTCGCACGCCGCCGGGAGTGGGAGCAGTTCCACTCCCCGAAAAACCTGGCCATGGCATTGATTGCCGAAGCGGCGGAGCTTGTCGAGCATTTTCAGTGGCTTAGCGAAGAACAAAGCCGCGGGCTCCCGGCCGACAAACTGGCCGAAGTTCGGCTGGAACTGGCTGATATTCTGATCTATCTGATTCGCACCGCCGACCGGCTGGGCATCGACCTGATCGCCGCGGCCGAAGACAAGATCGCGATTAATGAACGCCGCTATCCCGTTGAAAAAGTTCGCGGCAAAGCCAAACGGGCGGCGGACTACGATTGACTGACCACCCGTCTGCACCCCCTGCACGACTGTGAACCAGGCCACAGTGCATATAAAGAATCCGTCACATATTCCGCTATCAGAACAGATAGGCGCACAGCGCCCGCTCACCTGTCGGGAGAATCACTCTGATGACGGCCACTCTGTCAGCACAACACGCCCTTGCCATTGTCGAACACTGTTCGTTACCACTGCTGGTCACCGACCGGCAGGGCCGGGTGATCAGCTATAACCGGGCGTTCGAACAGCTGGTCGGCCGCGATCAGGCCAGTGAACTGCGCGGTTCGAGCTATACCGACCTCGGCAATCACCCGGCGCGCATGCTCCTCGCGCCGGAGTCATCGGTGCGCTGGACGGACCACAACGCCATTCAGCACTACTTCGAGGTTCAGGACATTGATCTGCCCGACGTCGATTTTGTCCAGGCCCGGATGTTCGTCGATATCCGTCGCCAGGTAGAGCTTGAACAGGCGCACGCCACGCTGCGCGATGAACTCGATCAGCATATTCTTACTGACCGCGCGACCGGCCTTCTGAACCGGCGCGGCGTCATGCTGGCGCTGGAACCGCAGGTCGCCCGCTCGCGTCGCTACAACAGTCCGATGGCTGTCATGATGCTGGACGTGCACTGCCACAAGGACTGCGAGGCCACGCGCCTGCACGTGGCGCGACTATTGAAAGATCAATTGCGCTGGGCGGACCTTATCGGCTGCACCGAACAGCACGAGTTCATGCTGGTTCTGCCGGAAACCACCCCCGAGGCCGCCCTGTTGCTGGCCGAGAAGCTTACCGGGCGCCTGCGGGACCTGGCCGAACAGGAACTCGATGGCGAGTCACTCGATAGCTGCTACGGTGTGACCGGGTGGCGACGCAGCGACACCGCCGAAAGCCTGTTGACCCGGGCCGGCGTGGCCCTGTCGCAGGCGCGCGCCGAACAGCGCCCACACACCATCGCCCTCTAGGCAGGACACTTTCTTGGCCCATCTCCGCCACCACGACCGTGCCGGGACAACCCAGGAAGGCGAACCCGATCCGGATTCACGTGTTGTCAGGGGCGATTTCGGCGCCGGCAAGAAACCCGACATCGAGATCGATGCGCTGCAGCTGCGCGCCGTGAAGCGCCGCTTTGTGGCGCTGAACGCCGACCGTCTGCGCCGCGTACAGGATTCACTGGAACCCCGTCAGCGGGTATTCATCCAGTTGCTGCCGTTACTTTTTCATATCAACCATCCGATGCTCCCGGGCTACCTTTCCAACAAGATACCCTGTGGAGTCTCGGACTATGCCCCCGGGAAACGCTGTATTCAGGCTGCGCGAAAACTGGCCAGAAGCTTCAGTTACCTGCGCCGAGCGCAGGCGCGCTACTCAATACACGCGCTCTACCTGATGGGCAGCACAGGCACTATCGCCTACTCGAAAAGCAGCGACTTCGATATCTGGATCTGCCACCGCCCCGGCATGCCCGACGAAGATCTCTTTGCGTTGCGGGAAAAAGCCGACAGCATCAAGAGCTGGGCGGAATCGCTCGGGCTCGAAGTACACTTTTTTCTCATGGACGATGGCTCTTTTCGGGAGCGTGAGCACCAACGCCTGTCCAATGAAAATGCCGGCAGCTCGCAACACCATCTGCTGCTCGATGAATTCTATCGTACCGGACTGCTGGTTGCGGGACGCTTCCCTGTATGGTGGCTCGTTCCCCCGGCCTTCGAACAATACTATGACGAGTTCGTCGACAAGCTCGTTCTGAATCGTTTCATAAAGGCCAGCGATATTGTCGACTTCGGCGGCCTGTCGCACCTGCCCAGCGAGGAATTTTTCGGCGCTACCTTGTGGCAGCTCTACAAGGCGGTGGATTCACCGTACAAATCCATTCTGAAAATCCTGCTGATGGAAGCCTACGCCAACCAGTATCCGGACATCGAGATACTCGCGATGCGCTTCAAGAAATCGGTGCATACCGGTGACGTGCAA
>JASFNS010000110.1:0-6471 GCA_050116915.1 Thiogranum sp.
TTGTTCGCTGCCCGCAAGCTGGCGGTTGACTTCCTGCAGGCGACCGCTGAGATCCAGTAGAAAATTCTCGATACCCTGCCGCTCGTTCTGCGTCTGGGTACGGATGGCCTGAACGAGGTCGGCGATATGCTCGACAACTGCATCCCAGGCGCCCTGTCCGTTAGCCACCTCTATCTGACTACGAACCGCCTCGACCCGCTCCAGCAAATCATCCGGTAATGACAGACGCTCCAGCAGACGAATCAGGATTTCGCGCACGCTTGCGACACTGGCCGGCTGCTGCGTCGCAGTAGTTCCTGGTTTGTCGACCGCTGCCTGCGGGTGGCTCTTGCGCCCGCCGAACAGGCGCCGCAGGAAACCACCCGTTGCTGGTTCGTCGGCGTGTTGAGTCGATGAGCTCTTCGGTAATCGGTCGAGTCGGATAAGGGCGTTGGACATGCCGTCTATGGCGGCCTGCAGCTGTACGCTGTCGGCCCGGTCGCGGATGGCGTTGCGCAGTTCGACCAGTTGCCGGTCGAGATTCTCGTCCTGCCCGTCGGCCGCAACTGTCAGACGGGATATGGTTTTGCGCAACAGTTCGTCAGACTGGCGCCAGTGCTTTTCCCTGGTTTCGAGCTCTTGCAGCTGATCGAAGTATTGGCGCTTCCATTGCTCGGCTCCCGACTCCTCAGTCATTGTCTGTGTCCAAGCCGTGCACCTCCGCACTCAGGTGTGCAATTCAACGCTCTCGGGCAACACGATCTCCATCGAAAGCGGCAGGTGGTCGGAGAGCGGATAGTTCAGCACCTCGGCTTTTGCCACCTCGACGGTGGGCGTTACGAGGATATGATCGATGTTACGTCGCGGACGCCAGCTGGGAAAGGTATTCATTCCGTGCAGGGGCTCGCTCATCAGCGTCTTGTTGAGCAGTATTTCCATCTCGTCGCTGTCGGAACGGCAGTTCATATCCCCCATAACCACCACGTGACGGTAATCATTGACCAGGTCGCTGAGGTATTCGAACTGGTTCATGCGCCCGCGACGACTCAGTGCCAGGTGCACGATGAGCACCACCAGCGACTCGGGCCCCGCGCCGAAGCGCACAGCCATGGCACCGCGACCGGGGATGCGCCCGGGCAGACGGTGCTCGGTAATGCCGGTGGGTTTGTAGCGGCTGAGCACCCCCAGGCTGTGCTGGGCGAAACGTCCAATACGCCGGTTGGTCTGATCATCCCAGTAAGGAAAACCGGCGCTGGCCGCCAGGTACTGGGTAATGTTGACAAAGCCGCTGCGGGCGCTGCCGGCATCGGCTTCCTGTATTCCGACGAAGTCGTAGTCGCTCATCAACTGGGCAATGCGATCGAGATTGTCGAAACGTTGCGGGTGGTGCAGAACGTGTTTCCAGCTGTGCGTCAGATACTGGCCGTAGCGCCGCGTCTTGATGCCGATCTGGATGTTATAGCTGAGCAACCGCAGTGTCCGCTGCGGAACGCGCTGAACCTGCTTGGCGTTGGCGAATTGTGACATGGCGTTGTCTAGATCGGGCAAACCAGCTTACCCAGCTGCTCGGTCAATTTAAGATTCTCACTGTAGTCGACGGGACAGTCGATAATACTCACGGTCGGCAGCGCCAGCGCCTCCTTGAGGATATCCTGCAGCTGGCCCGGCCCGGTAACCCGGTAACCGCGCGCGCCGAACGAATCGGCGTACTTGACGAAATCCGGGTTGCTGAAGTCCACGTGCGATTCCCGCCGGAACTGGTTCATCTGCTTCCACCTGATCAGGCCATAACCTGAATCATTCCATATCAGTATGACAATCGGGATCTCCAGGCGCATGGCGGTCTCTATTTCCTGCGAATTCATCAGGAAACCCGCGTCGCCGGTCACGGCGACCACGGCGCGGTCCGGGGCCACCAGCCTGGCCGCAATGGCCCCCGGCACGGCGATCCCCATGCTGGCGAAGCCATTCGAAATTATACAGGTATTCGGCTGTTCGCAGCGAAACATGCGCGCCATCCACATTTTGTGGGCGCCGACATCGCAGATCACAATGTCGTCCAGGGCCAGCACCGTGCGCAGATCCCATATGATTTTCTGCGGCTTGACGGGGAAACCCTGGTCCTCGCTGTGCCGGTTCATGTCCTCGATCAACGCCTCGCGCAGTGGCCGCATCAGGTGGCCCTGGTGGGGCGTTACCAGCCGGGCTATCCGGATCAGGCTGTGCTTGATGTCGCCCAGCACGCCGACAGTGACGTTGTAATGTTCATCGACTTCGGCCTGGGTGCGGTCGATATGGATAATGGTGCGGTCACGGGTGGGATGCCACAGGTAGGGGTGGTATTCCACCAGGTCGTAACCGACACAAATGATGACATCGGCACGGTTGAACCCGCAGCTGATGTAATCGTTGGCCTGAAGCCCCGCGCTGGCCAGCGTGGTACGGTTGCGAAACGGCGTCACGCCCTTGGCCATGAAGGTATTGGCGACCGGGATGTTCAGCGTCTCGGCGAAGTCGGCGAGGTGTTTCCAGGCGCCCGCACGGACCACGCCGTTGCCTGCCAGGATCATCGGATTGCGCGCCTCGGAAATCAGCAAAGCGGCGCGTTCGACCTGCTCCTGGGGCGGTTCCGACGGAAAGGGCCTGTTGACCGGCAAGGGACTCGCCACCGCCGGCAGCTTGGCGATGTCTTCGGGAAACTCGATAAATGTGGCGCCGGTCTTCTCGGACTCGGCGACTTTGAACGCCTTGCGCACCACCTCCGGAATCACGTCCGGGGCGAGAATGCACGACGCGTACTTGGTGACCGGCCGAAACAGGTCATCCAGATCCAGCACCTGGTGCGATTCCTTGTGCAGGCGATTGGTGCCGGCCTGCCCGGCAATGGCCACCAGCGGTGCATGATCCATGTTGGCATCCGCCACACCGGTAATCAGGTTGGTGGCGCCGGGACCCAGCGTCGACAGGCAGACGCCGGCCTTGCCGGTCAAGCGGCCGTAGACATCGGCCATGAAGGCCGCGCCCTGTTCGTGCCGGGCGGTGATGAAGCGAATACTGGAATCCAGCAGCGCGTCCATCAGGTCGAGATTCTCTTCGCCCGGCACGCCGAAGATGTATTCGACGCCTTCGTTTTCCAGGCATTTGACGAACAGTTGTGCGGCGTTCAACTCACTGGGCGGTCCCGTGCGCCTGCTTGCTGGATGCGGCCCGCTCCTTGCCAATGAGGAAGTCCACCACCTGCAGCATTTTTTCGTTGCCCCCAGCCAGGGTACCGGTAGTGCGATACTTGCCGTTGACCACCAGGGTCGGTACACCGGTAACCCCGTACAGGTTACGCACTTCCGTGGAACGGTTGGTCTTGGTGATCACCGCGAAAGAATTGAAGGTCTTGTCGAAATCGGCCGAGGAAACCCCCTGCTCCATAAAGAACGCCTTCAGGTCTGCCGCGTTGCGAATCATTTTGCGGTCCTTGTGAATGTGATCGAACAGCGGCTCGTGAATCTTGTCGAGCACTCCCAGCAGGTCGGCGGTGTAGTAGGCGCGCGCCAGCAGTTCCCAGCTCGGCCCCAGTACTGCGGGTACCCGCACAAAGACAACATCGTCAGGCTTGTGTTTCAGCCAGTCATTCAACTCGGGCTCCAGGTGGTAACAATGCGGACAGCCGTACCAGAACAGTTCCATCACTTCGATCTTGTCGCCGGTCGAGGTCGGCTGCGGCGAGTCGAGTTTCTGATATTCGACCCCCTCTTTAAAAGCCGCAAAACTCGGCGGCGCCAGCAGCAACAGCGCCAGCAGGGCAAGTAGCTTTTTCATGTGTTTTTCTCCGCTGTTTCTAACAATTCACGTACGGCGGCATCGCTGACAACAATCGATTGCGTACCGGATGCTACCCGGGGTGACAAACAACCCGATCAGCGGCGGGCGCAGCCACCCCGTGGTCTGCATGGACGCATGCACCATACGCGCCATTCTTGCCGGGTGCCGGGGTGATTTGCAAGTCCGGCGCCGACACGCTCTGAAAGGTTGGCGGATGCCGCCAAAAGGCGCCGAATCGCGCGCACCGGGTGTATCATTGGCAGCCCCGCACCGGGAAACAGCCCGTTTCGGTCGCTGCGCACCCCTGCTCCGAATTGACCCCCCTGCCGCCGCGGAGTTCCGGCCGGCACCCGCCGACAGTGTCACGCCGCTTGCCGACGCCACTCGCTGACGGTGCCACGGCGATGGCGCGCGACCCGCTGGCCCGGGTCACAGAAACCTGCGTGTGCAGCAGGGACAGGCTGGCGATCTGCTAAAGCCCCCCTGACAACGACAAAGCGGCCCCGAAGGGCCGCCTTTGGGTTCGCCCGTTCAGCCGCTGCTCAGTGCAAACCCTGCACGTACGAAGCGACCGCCTGGATTTCCTTGTCGGTCATCCTGGCGGCAATATTGCGCATCATCTTGCCAGCGTCGTTGTCGCGCTCGCCGCTCTTGAAAGCGTGGAGCTGGTTTTCGACATACTTGGCGTGCTGGCCGGCAAGTCGCGGGAACTTGGCGGCCGGATTACCGGCGCCGGTCGGTCCGTGACACCCGATACAGGCAGCCACACCGCTGGCGGCGTTACCGCCACGGTAGATTTTTTCACCCAGTTCCACCAGCGACTTTTCAGCTGCGCCCTGGGACATGGTCTGGTCCGAGAAATAGGCCGCGAGATTTTCCATATCCTGGTCGCTCAGCCCCATCGCCATCGGCGCCATGGTAGCGTTCTTGCGGTCCCCGTCCTTGAAGTTGTGAAGCTGCTTGACGAGGTAGGGGGCGCCCTGTCCGGCCAGTTTGGGCCACTCGGGGTTGGCACTGTTGCCGTCAGGGCCGTGACAACCGGCGCAGGTCGCGGAAGCCGCTTTGCCGGCAGCGGCATCACCTGCCGCAGTTGCCTGCGATATGCCGCTGACCAGGGAAAAAACTGCTGCAAAAACAAGAGATTTTTTCATCTTGGCTCACTCTCCAGAAACACTTCGGGCAGGACGCCGACAACCCGTAGTGGACCGCGCCCAAAAAAGAGCCCAACTGTATACCAGCGGGGCACCGACCGGTCAATAAGAATTTGGTTATAAACTGTGAGAAAATCAAAAAATGGAAATTAATTTTCACACCGCACACTTTCTTACCAGCGTTCCCGAAGTGCGCCTGGCGCCGCCGGATACTGGCGCGGAGGCGGCTTTCGCGGGGCGCTCCAACGCGGGTAAATCGAGTGCCCTGAACGCCATCACCGGCCAACGCAGCCTTGCCCGCACCAGCAAGACTCCCGGGCGCACCCAGCAAATCAACTTTTTCGACCTGGGCGACGACCGGCGCCTGGTTGACCTACCCGGCTACGGCTATGCCAAGGTACCGCATGCCATGAAGGACAAATGGCAGCGTCATCTCGCCGAATACCTGCGGTTACGCCGCTCCTTGCGCGGTCTGGTGCTGCTCATGGACTGCCGCCATCCGCTGACCGAATACGACCAGAATATGCTGACCTGGTGTACCGATGCCAACCTGCCCGTACACATACTGCTGACCAAATCTGACAAGCTGAAACGGGGGCCGGCCAATAGCGTTCTGCTGGCGGTGCGCAAACAGTTGCCGACATGGCATCCACGGGCCAGTGTCCAGTTGTTTTCGGCGCTGAAGAACGCCGGCGTCGACGCGGCGCGCGAAGTACTGAGCAGCTGGCTGACAACGACCACCTGACCCACATACAGGCAGCTATGCCCAAACCCGATGGTGTCGGAAATACGACACCGGACCCCGGGAAATTTTCACCAGGCAAAAAAAACCCCGGAGTGCAAGGGGGGGAAGCACCGGGGTTAAGAATACCCGGCTTGGGGAAACCGGGTTGGAGGAATTCCCGTTCTGTCTGTATACGAACGGGGAGCGTCAACCGACAACACTCCGTGTATGGAGGACGTTCTGCGATTCTGCAATGACTGATGATCTTGTTTTAAATGCCTCGCTCGTATTAACAGACCCGTAACGCTCACTGCCTCTTACTATAGACCATTTGGCCCCTGAATGAACAGCTGACGAACGCTAAAAAATCGCCACTTTGTAACTAAATGTAAATTCGTGCATTTACGCAGTAGACAAATATTTTCCTGCCAAGTTCATGAAAGTGTTGCTGGACACCTGTTCAGTGTGCTTCATCCCAGTTGCCGCCGGTGCCGATGTCCACCACCAGCGGGACCAGCAGATCGGCAGCCGATTCCATGCGTTCACGGATGGCCTTTTCCGCAGCCTGACGAAATGTCAGCGGCACCTCGAACACCAGTTCGTCGTGCACCTGCATGATCATTGTGACGCCGGATGTTTCGGATTTAATCCAGGCATCAACCCGCAGCATGGCCCGCTTGATGATGTCGGCAGCAGAGCCCTGCATCGGCGCGTTGATGGCGGTTCGCTCCGCGGCCTGACGGCGCTGTGCGTTGCGCGCGGTGATTTCCGGCACATACAGCCGGCGGCCGAACAGTGTTT
>JASFNS010000111.1:0-6446 GCA_050116915.1 Thiogranum sp.
CCGGTTGCGGTTTTTAACGTTCGCCGGAAATTTAAGCCTGGGTTCATGTTCATAGCGCATCCTGTTGCGGTGATGACCGGATAAGGGTGACGAATCCGCTCACAGTGCGGGGTTTTCCCGGCCGTGGGCGAAATGGGACCAGGGGTGGCGATGAAAACCAGCGAATATCGCAGGCGGGGTTGGGCCTGCAAGGCCCGACAATGAGTGCCAGGACAGGCATCTTCAGCTTGATAGCGCTGCTGGCTTGGGGCACCCTGTTGGCGCCGGTGTCGGGCCGCGCTGCCGCCCAGGGCGGGCGCGGGTGTGAGAGCCACGCCCAGCCGGTACGGCCGGATTATGCGACCCGCGAGTTCGATAGCGTTCGCGAGTTGCAGGAGCAGGGCGATATCCTGCCGCTACGCGCGATTCTCGCGCGCGCACGCGGTCATCGCCCCGGTCGCGTACTGGATACCCACCTGGAGGGCGAGCGCGATCGCTACATTTATGCCATTGAGCTGGTGGACGACGGCGGACAGGTGTGGGAGCTGAAACTCGACGCAAGCACCGGTGAGTTGCTGGAGGATCACCCGGAGGACTGAAGTGCGACTGCTGATCGCCGAAGACGACAAGGATCTGGGTCCCCGCCTGAAACGCTATCTCGATCGGCAGGGCTTTGCCGTCGATCTGTTCGACAACGGCGTGGACGCGGCTTTTTACGGTAGCGAAACCGCGTATGACGTGATTGTGCTGGACCTCGGACTCCCCGGCCGCTCCGGCCTGGGCGTTCTCGAAGACTGGCGCCGCGGCGGCATCAAGACCCCGGTACTGGTCCTCACCGCGCGGGACACCTGGCAGGAAAAGGTCCAGGGGCTGCAAAAGGGCGCCGACGACTACCTGACCAAACCCTTTCATGAAGAAGAGCTGCTGGCACGCCTGCAAGCCCTGATCCGGCGCAATACCGGCGCGGTGGGCGAGTCGCTGGCGGTGAACGGCTGGGTTCTGGATGAAGAAACCCAGTCAGTCAGCAGGGACGGCCAGCACTGGCAACTGACCGGTATCGAATTCCGCCTGCTGCGCTATTTCATGCTGCATCCGGGACGGATTCTGTCCAAGTCCCGCCTCACCGAACACGTTTATGAGCAGGACGCCGACAAGGACAGTAACGTTATCGAAGTCTATGTGAATCGCCTGCGGCAGAAACTGGGCAATGACATCATCACCACACGGCGCGGGCAGGGTTACATTTTCGGGGAGTCTTCTTGAATTCACTGCGCGCCCGGCTCGGGCTGGGCCTGGTGCTGGGCCTGGTGATGACCATCGGGCTGTTGCTCGCAATTGCCGGGTTTTCCATGCACAACCTGATGGAGCACCAGGTGGCATCGCGTCTCGCCCACGACGGTGATACGCTGCTGGCCGACCTGACGGTCAGGCCGGACGGTACGGTCGGCCTGGACGCCGAGCGGATTCAGGCCATCTATCACCAGCCGTTTTCCGGACACTATTTTCTGATAGAGGTCGACGGGCAGACGATCCGTTCGCGGTCCCTCTGGGATGAAACACTGCCGTTGCCCCAGGGCAAAACCGGCGAGGTGATGCTGCGCCACATTACCGGCCCGGACCAGCAACCGCTGCTGTTATGGTCGGGGAGCTTCAGCAAGCAGGGCCGCCTGGTGCGACTCGCGGTTGCCGAAGATCTGTACGCCCTGCAGTCCGGCGCGCGCCGCGTGTGGTGGCAGCTGCTGGGCTGGTCCGCTGCCCTGGTTGCCTTCGTGGTGCTGATCCAGCGGGTCATCATTGTGCGCTCGCTGCGACCCGTCGCCGACGTGGTCGAGGACGTCGTCCGTCTGGAACGCGGCGAGGTAAGCGCCCTGCGCGAACAGGTGCCGCAGGAGGTGCTGCCGCTGGTACAGGAGATCAACAGGCTGTTGCAGCGCCAGCAGCAGCGTCTGCTGCGCTCGCGTGAAGCCGTGGGCAACATGGCGCATGCCATCAAGACACCACTGACGCTGTTGCAGCAGCTCGCGGCGGAAAAAATCCAGGCTTCCGACCAGGCTACGCGCCGCCAGCTGGAACACTATATTCAACGCATCAACGAGCTGGTAGACACCTCCCTGCGCCGGGCGCGCATCGCCGGCGACAGCCTCGGTGCCACGCGTTTCGATGTCCGGCAGGACTTGCCGGTGCTGGTGGACACCGTCGTGCGCCTGCACCGCGACAAGAGCATCGACTTCCAGCAGCGGTTGAACGAGGTCGATACGCTGCCGCTGGAGCAGCAGGACGGCATGGAGTTGCTGGGTAACCTGCTGGACAACGCCTGGAAATGGGCGCACCACAGGGTGCGCCTGGACATCGACGGCAGCGGCGCGTCCTGCGTGATTACCATTGAAGACGACGGCCCGGGTGTCGAGGACGAACAGTTGCGCCGCTTGATGCAACGCGGTGTACGCCACGACGAGAGCACCGAGGGACACGGCATCGGACTGTCGATCGTCAAAAGCCTTGTCGAAGCCCTGGGTGGATCGATCGAGTTCGGACGCTCGGCAGCGCTCGGCGGTTTGCAGGTGATCGTCTATTTCAAGTGACCCGAGGCCAGCACCGGCGTCAGCCAGTAGTGCATGGCGCTGCCGCTGAACGACTTGCGCAGGGCCTCGACGACGGCTTCGGCGGTCGTCATGGGCAGGTGCAGTTGAAACATGATCTGTCGCTGACGGCCCGCGACCTGCTCGGCGGCTGTCAGCGAGTGGGCCGAGGCCCCGTGACCGTTGATGGGCGCACTGGTGAATCCGGGCACGTCATCGCGCTCCAGTAACCAGTCGACCACGGCGTTTTCTATCGTCGGTGTGACAATCAGAACGAGCAGACATTGATCCATATCAGGCTCCGGGTTGGCGAACGCCGAAACGGCGGTAGAGCAGTGGCAGCAGGAACAGCGTCAGCAGCGTCGATGACACCAGGCCGCCGATCACCACGATGGCCAGCGGGCGCTGCAATTCGGAACCGGGGCCCTGGGCAAACAGCAGTGGCACCAGGCCAAAGGCGGCAATCGAGGCGGTCATAAGCACCGGGCGCAGGCGCCGCTGGGCGCCGTCGGTAACGACTTCAGCGAGCGGGCGGCCGAGTGCCAGCAGCTGGTTGAAGAAGCTGACCATGACTACCCCGTTGAGCACCGCGATACCCAGCAGGGCGATGAAACCCACCGACGCGGGCACCGACAGGTATTCACCCGTGACCCACAGACCCACCACGCCGCCGATGAGGGCGAAGGGGATGTTGGTGAGTACCAGTAACGCCTGGCGCACGGAACGGAACGTCGAGAACAGCGTCAGGAAGATCAGCCCCAGTGCGACGGGCACGACGATGGACAGGCGCTTCGCCGCGCGCTGCTGGTTTTCGAACTGGCCACCCCATTCCAGGTAATAGCCGGCGGGCAGCGTGACGCTGTCGGCCACGTGCTGCCTGGCCTCCTCGACGAAGCTCACCAGGTCGCGGCCCCCGACGTTGGCGATCACAACTGCCATGCGGTTGCCGCGTTCGCGTTTGATGGCAACCGGTCCTTCGGTGCGTTCCAGTCGAGCCAGGTTGCCAAGGCCGGTGGTGCCGCCGTCGGGCAGCGTGACACGCAGGTTGGCAAACACCGCGGGGGAGTTGCGCAGTTCTTCGGGTCCGCGCAGCAGCAGCGGGATGCGTCGCGCATCCTGGTATACGGTGCCCAGGCGCAAACCTTCGACCTGGGCGCGCAGCGTCTGCTCCAGGCTGTCCATGGAAACCCCCAGGCGGCCGGCCGCCATGCGGTCGGCTGTCAGCCGGTAGTACTGGGCGCCCTCGTTACGCGGTGTGAACACGTCTTCCGCGCCGCGCACGTCATGCAGCGACTTTACAATGGCATCGGCGGTGGCGTTGAGCTGATCCTGATCGCTGCCGAAAATCTTGATAGCCAGATCACCGCGCACCCCGGTCAGCATTTCCGCAACGCGCATTTCGATCGGCTGGGTGAAGGCATAGTCGACGCCGGGAAAATCATCCAGCACCGCGCGGATCGCGGCAATCAGCTCGTCCTTGTTGTCCATGCGCCACTGCTCGCGCGGTGCCAGCACCAGGAAGCTGTCGGTCTGGTTCAGCCCCATCGGGTCCAGTCCGAGTTCATCGGAACCCGAGCGGGCCACCACGCCGATGACTTCGGGCACACGCGCCAGCAGGGCTTTCTGCACCCGCAGGTCGATGTCCAGCGACTGTTCGAGGTTGATCGACGGCAGCTTTTCCAGCTGCACGATGAGGTCTCCCTCGTCCATGGTGGGCATGAAGGACTTGCCCACCTGCGTGTAGAGGACGCCGGCCAGCGCCAGCAGGCCGAATGCCACGGACAGGACCGTGCGCGTGTTGCGCAACGCCCAGTCCAGGCCGGGACGGTAAACGCGCTGCAACTGGCGCACCAGCCAGGGTTCGCGGTGCGAAACGCTGCCGATCAGGTAGGACGCCAGTACCGGAATGGCGGTCAACGACAGCAGCAGCGAGGAGCTCAGGGCAAATACAATGGTGAGCGCTACCGGGATGAACAGCTTGCCTTCGAGTCCCTGCAGGGTGAGCAGGGGCAGGAATACCGTGACGATAATCAGAATACCCGAGGTAACGGGCACCGCCACCTCGCGTGCCGCGCGATAGATCAGGTGCAAGCGTGGCAGGCGCGCGGCGCCATCGGTGCGCGCCAGGTGAGTGACGACATTTTCCACCACCACGACAGCGGCATCGACCAGCATGCCGATGGCGATGGCCAGGCCGCCAAGCGACATCAGGTTGGCCGACATGCCGAAATAGTGCATGAGTATAAAGGTCGCCAGCGTTGCCAGCGGCAGAATCAGGGCGACGGTCAGGGCCGCGCGCAGATCGCCGAGGAACAGCACCAGCAACACCAGTACCAGGATGGTCGCTTCCATCAGCGCCCTGGTGACGGTGCCGACCGCTTTGTCGACCAGCTGGCCACGGTCGTAGAAGACGTCGATTGCGACGCCCGCGGGCAGGCCCGGTTTGAGTTCCTCGAGCTTGGCGCGGACGCCCTCGACGACCTGTCGGGCGTTGGCGCCGCGCAGGCCCAGCACCAGGCCCTCGACCGCTTCGCCATTGCCGTTGCGGGTCACCGCGCCATAGCGGGTGATGGCGCCGGTACGCACCTCGGCAATATCACCGACGCGCACCGGTTCTGTAGGGTCGGGCTGCACCACGATGGCACGGACATCGTCCAGCGTCTTGATGCTGCCCTCGGTGCGCACCAGCAGCGCCTCTTCACCGTCGTTCAGGCGTCCTGCGCCGTCGTTGCGGTTGTTGCTTTGCAGCGCCTCGATCAGCACCTCGAGGGGAACGCCGAAGGCATGCATTTTGGCATTGTCCGGCACCACCTCGAAACTGCGTACCAGGCCGCCCAGGGCGTTGACGTCGGCAACCCCGGCGACCGAACGCAGCGCCGGGCGGATGACCCAGTCGAGCAGGTCGCGGCGCTCCATGTTGCTGAGCTCGCCGCCCTCGATGGTGAACATGAACATTTCCCCAAGCGGTGTCGTCATGGGGGCTATACCGCCGCTGACGTCGGCCGGCAGGTTGCTCCAGATTGCATTCAGGCGTTCGGCCACCTGCTGGCGCGCCCAGTAAATATCAGTGCCTTCGGCGAAATCAACCGTGATATCGGTCAGCGCGTACTTGGCCACCGAGCGCAGCATGGACTGGCGAGGCAGGCCCAGCATCTCGACTTCGATGGGTGCGGTGATACGGGTTTCGACTTCCTCGGGTGTCATGCCCGGCGCTTTGACAATGATCTTCACCTGTGTGGTCGAGACATCGGGAAAGGCGTCGATGGGGGTCGCCCGCAGCGCGTACCAGCCGCTGCCGGCGACCAGGGCGATCGCCAGCAGCATGAGCATGCGCTGGGTGAGCGCGAACTGAATGAGACGCTCCAGCATTATGGCTGTTCTCCCTGCCAGATTGCCTTGATGGCCGCGGCGCCGTTGATTGCGATCGCGGTGTCGGCGGGCAACTGCGCCCGGACCACCAGGTCAGCGCTTTGTTCGGCGGTCACTGTGACTTCGACCGGGCTGAAACCCTCGGGTCCGGCGGCAAAGATGTAATGCCTGCCCTGGATGCGCGCCAGGGCGCCTCTGGGCACGCGGTAACTGTGCGGGTCAGACAGGCTGGCCAGCTGCGCTTGCAGGAACTGACCGGGGTGCAGCTGTTGGGCACCCTCGCGGATCTCGGCGCGCACCAGAACCCCCTGGTCGGCACTGTGCACCATGCGGCCGACGGTGATGACAGGACCGGACAGGTTCAGTGCCGGGACCAGCACCGTCTGGCCGGGCGCCGTGTCTCCGAGTTGTTCGAGGGGTACGTGGATCTCCAGCCACAAGGGGTCGAGGTCGGCGATCCGGTACAGTGGGTCGGCGGCCTCGACGCGACTGCCGGCGGTGACCAGCTGTTCGAGCACC
>JASFNS010000112.1:0-6434 GCA_050116915.1 Thiogranum sp.
ACGCCTTCGTGGGTAATATTCAGAAGATGCAGAAAACCGTCCAGCTGACGCAAAAGCGCTTCTGCGTCAGCGTCATCCGGCGTCCTGGCGAGCGGGTCATCCTGATGAATTGGCGGCGGGAAGCCTCTGGTTGCCATAAACCTAGTGTAGGCACTCCTGGGGGACCAGGTTAAGCTATTAATTATGTTGTACAATACCAGTTTAGCAGAGCGTGGGCCGCGGACCAGTGATACATTCGGCAATTTCGCGGCCCGAGGCTGCGCGCCGGCCGGTAAGGAATCGCCGGCACAATTCCTGACAGGCCACTAAATCTATTCAAGGCGTCCGCTCGGGTTATACATTCCGGCCAGTCAGGTGCCAGGTGCGTTGCCTTCGATGTCCGGCGTCGCGGGGTGTGAGCGAGGTTCTTGATCGTATGGAGTTTTCCACGTTAGAAGCGTGTGTCGGCAACACCCCGCTGGTAAAGCTGCAACGCCTGCCGGGCGACACCACAAACGCCGTTCTGGTCAAGCTGGAAGGCAATAACCCCGCGGGCTCGGTCAAGGACCGCCCGGCCCTGAGCATGATCAGGCGGGCCGAGGAGCGCGGCGAAATCCGGCCGGGCGACACCCTCATCGAGGCCACCAGCGGCAATACCGGTATCGCGCTGGCCATGGCGGCAGCCATGAAAGGCTACCGCATGCTGCTCATCATGCCGGAGAACATGAGTGTCGAACGCCGCCAGGTGATGAAAGCCTTTGGTGCCGATATCATCCTGGTGACCCGCGAGCAAAGCATGGAAGGGGCGCGCGACCTGGCCAAGCAGATGGAAGCCGAGGGCAGGGGACGGGTGCTGGACCAGTTCTCGAACCCGGATAATCCGCGCGCCCACTACGAAGGCACCGGCCCCGAGATCTGGCGCGACACGCAGGGCAGCATCACCCACTTTGTCAGCGCCATGGGGACCACGGGCACTATCATGGGTACTTCCCATTATCTCAAAGAGCAGAACCCCGGGGTTCAGATTGTCGGTGTGCAACCGATGGAGGGCGCTTCGATACCGGGCATTCGCCGCTGGCCGAAGGAATATCTGCCGAGTATTTTCGAAGCCAGCCGGGTCGATCGCACGCTGGACATCAGCCAGGAGGATGCCGAACAGACCACCCTGGCACTGGCCTCGCGAGAGGGTATTTTCTGTGGTATTTCCTCGGGCGGTGCCGTGGCTGCCGCGCTACAGCTCAGCCGGCAGGTCAACAATGCGGTGATTGTTGCCATTATTTGCGACCGCGGTGACCGTTACCTGTCGACCGGCGTTTTTCCTGCCTGAGTTTGTTCAACACCTGTTTTCAATATCGCCATGAGTCCGTGCCGCGTATCCGGCGCAACCCCGGGCGGCGAGGCCGCGCTGGCCCGGGTGTCCGGGTAAGCGCAGGCATCGGGTTGGTGCTGGTGTGTGTCAGTGCCGTTGCCGTCGAGCAGATCCGGTTGTCGCTGGGCACGCTCGGCAGCGGGACCTGGGCGTTGCAGGGCGGCAGCCTCACCATTGACTGGTCGCAACCGGGGCGGCCGGCGCTGACGGCGCAGGTGGCCTCGCTCGACGTTGGTGCCAGGCACATCGAGAATATCAGCTTTACGTGTCAAGCCTTCGATCTCGGCGTGCGGGCCGTGGACTGCCCGCACGGGCAACTGAGTCTGCACAGCGACTGGCTGACCGCCAACGCGGTGCCGGCGACGCTGCGTTACGACTTCGTCAGCCGCGAGCTGGCGGTGACGGCCGGCGGGCTGGCGCTGGCGGGGGGCAAGCTGCGCCTGGAGTTTCACCAGGCCGGCAGCGGCTGGCAGCTGGATGCCGACCTGCTGGACGTCGCGCTGGCGGGCATGGCGGGTCTGCTGCAAAAGGCCGGCGTGGACGCCGGGGGGCTCGAATACCAGGGACGCATCGGCGGGCGTTTTACTGTGCAGGGCAAGGCCGACGGGTTGACGAAGATGAGCTGGCAGCTGGCTACGCGCGAGGCGGGTTACAGCAACGCCGAAGGCACCCAGGCCGGGCAGGCGCTGGTGCTGGCAAGCCGCGGTTCCGCCAGTCCACTCGGTGAGGACTGGCGGGTACAGGCCTCGCTCGCGGCCACCCGGGGCATGCTCTACGCCGAGCCCGTCTACCTGGAGTTTTCTGACAAGCAGCACCTGGATCTGTCGGTCGATCTGCGCTGGATGCCGACGCGCGGCGAGTTGTCTGTGGCGTCGCTGGTGTTCGATCAGCCCGGTGTGGTCAAGGGCAGCCTGTCCGCGGGGCTGGTGCCCGCCGGCGACGAGCCCCTGCGCAAACTGGATCTGAACATCGGCGCGGCCTGGTTGCCCGGGCTTTACAGCACCTGGCTGCAACCCTGGCTTGCCGGCACTGCGCTGGGCAAGCTCGATACCGAGGGTCGCCTGCATGGCCGGCTGGCGGTCCGCGACGGTCGTGTCGAATCATTGGACATGCAACTCGAAGACCTGTCTGCGCGCGATCATGACGGGCAGTTCGGTATCGGGCAACTGGATGGCGACGTCCACTGGGGCGGGGACACGGCGGGGCTTTCCACTCTGGCCTGGAAAAGTGCCAGCGTTTATCGCCTGCAGTTCGGCGCGGCGAAAGTGGCGCTGGAAACCCGTGCCGACAGCGTCAAGCTGCAATCTCCCCTGGTGGTGCCGTTGTTTGACGGCGAGCTGCATATCGACGCATTCGAGCTGGGTGTTAATGCCGGTCAACCGCGCTGGCTGCTCGACGCCATGCTGACGCCGGTTTCGATGCGCGCGGTCAGCAGCGCGCTGGGTTGGCCGCCGCTGTCCGGTACGTTGTCAGGGATGATTCCCAGAGTCCGCTACGCACAGGGTGATCTGACCCTGGGCGGCGTACTCCTGGTGCAGGCTTTCGACGGCGATATCACGGTCCGCAACCTGGATATCCGCCAGCCGCTGGGCCTGGTGCCGCGCCTGCGGGGGGACGTGCGGATTGACAATCTGGATCTGAAAACACTCACCGAGGCGTTCTCTTTCGGGCGCATCGAAGGGCGGCTCGACGGGCAGGTCAAGGACCTCTACATGGAAGCCTGGAAACCGGTCGCCTTCGACGCGGCTTTCAGTACCCCGCCGGATGACGACAGTCGTCACCGAATCAGTCAACGCGCGGTGGACAATATCTCCAATCTCGGCGGCGCAGGCATGGCCGGTGCGCTGTCACGCAGCTTTCTGCGTTTCCTGGAGGACTTTCCCTACCAGCGACTGGGCATCCGTTGCCGCCTCGCAAACGGTGTGTGTCACATGGGTGGCGTGGCGCCGGCGCAGAGCGGCTATTACCTGGTCCAGGGGCGCTGGCTGCCGCCGCGCCTGGATGTCATCGGCTATGCCTCCGAGGTCGACTGGTCGTCGCTGCTCGACCGTCTGAAAGCCATCACCGCGGGCGCAGCACCGGTGGTTCGATAACCTTTTCCGTGCTGCGGCGTTAGTGCCTATAATAGGGCGCTGCTGACAAGGGAAGGCGAATCAATGATTTCAATCCGTATAAGCTCGCTGCTGGGCATGCTGATGTTCCTCGCGGCCTGTGTGACCATCAACGTGTATTTCCCCTCGGCGGCCGCGGAGCAGGCGGCCGACCGTATCATCCGCGGGGTTTACGGCGAAGAGACCGGAAAACCCGACACGGCGCCCGCGCAGAAACCGGGTCCCGATTCCCTGCTGGAGCTCCCCGCGGCGAGACCGCCGGTACTGATCGGGCTGCTCGAATGGCTGGTGTCACCGGCACAGGCCGCGGCCGATATCAATATCCAGTCACCCGCAATCCAGACTATCCGCGCTTCGATGGAAGCCCGGTTCCCGCAGCTGAAACCGTATTTCGCCAGCGGTAGCGTAGGGATGACCAACAACGGCCTGGTGGAAGTGCGCGACCTGAACGCTGTTGCGCTGCGCGAACGCAAGAGCGTGAAAACCCTGGTTGCCGACGAAAACCGCGACCGCAACGCGCTGTACGTGGAGATTGCACGGGCCAACGGCCATCCGGAATGGGAGGCCGACATCCGCAAGACCTTCGCCGCGCGCTGGATTGCCAACGCGCCGGCCGGCTGGTGGTACCAGAGCGCGGGCGGCCAGTGGCAGCGCAAGTAGCCGTTTGCCGCTGATGCCTGTAACGTCGCCTCAGGCCCGGTTGCGCGGGTTGGCATGAAGAATATTTTCGTTTTCGATATCGAGACCATCCCGGACGTCGACAGCGGCCGGCGCCTGTATGCGCTTGACCGCCTGGACGATGCGGATACCGGCAAGGCCATGCTGCACCTGCGCCAGCAGCAGACCGGCAGCGAATTCCTGCCGCTGCACCTGCAGCGGATTTGCGCCATCTCGGTGGTGCTGCGACACGCCGACAAGGTGAAGGTCTGGTCGCTGGGTGATCCGCAGGCGCCGGAAGCCGAGCTGGTGCAGCGCTTTTTCGACGGCGTCGACAAGTTCACTCCGACCCTGGTGTCGTGGAACGGTGGCGGTTTCGACCTGCCGGTGCTGCACTATCGCGCCCTGTTGCACGGCATACAGGCACCGCGCTACTGGGATACCGGGGGCGATGACCGCGACTTCAAGTGGAACAATTATCTCAGCCGTTACCACGAAAGGCACACCGACCTGATGGACGTACTGGCCGGTTACCAGCTGCGTGCCAACGCCAAACTGGATGAAATCGCGAGCATGCTCGGTTTTCCCGGCAAGATGGGTATGAGCGGCGCGAAAGTCTGGGACGCGTACCAGGCGGGCGAAATCGAGGCGATCCGCAACTATTGCGAAACGGATGTGTTGAACACCTACCTGGTGTATCTGCGTTTCGAACTCATCCGCGGGCACTTGACGCCGGAAAGCTATCGGCAGGAACTCGGTCTGTTGCGGGATACGCTGGCACAGGATGAACGCGGCCACATCGCGGAATTCCTCGGACACTGGCAGTAGTCCGGGTTGAACCGGCGAGAGGCCCGACGCTGCCGGCCGGGTGTTTCCATCCCTGTACAAACTTATGAGCAAACGTAGCAGAAAACCCAAACTTCCCAACTATCCGGTCAGAGCGATTATCGAATCCATGAGCCACGACGGGCGCGGCGTGACGCACGTTGACGGCAAGACGACGTTTGTAGACGGTGCTCTGCCAGGGGAGGAAATCAGTTTCCTCTACACCCACAAGTCGCGGAAACATGACGAAGGCAGGGTTTGTGAAATTTTTTCCGCCTCTCCCGAGCGTGTTGAACCGCGCTGTGCACATTTCGATATCTGCGGCGGTTGCAGCCTGCAGCACCAGGCGGCGGACAGACAGATCGTCTCAAAGCAGCAGGCGCTGCTGGATAACCTCGAGCGCATCGGCAAGGTGCGGCCGGCGGAGGTTCTCAAGCCGCTGACAGGCCCGGTCTGGGGTTATCGCAACAAGGCGCGCCTGGGGGTTAAATACGTCAGGAAAAAGGGCCGGGTGCTGGTGGGGTTTCGCGAAAAGCGCGCACCCTATCTGGCTGATATCCGCCGCTGCGAGGTGTTGCACCCCTCGGTGGGTGAACGTATTGAATCGCTGGCGGAACTGGTGCAGGGCCTGCAGGCCAGGGAACGCATCGCGCAGATCGAGGTTGCGATCGGTGACGATGTCGCGGCGCTGGTGTTCCGCAATCTCGATGCGCTGTCGAGCGCTGACAGCCAGGCGTTGAAAGACTATGCGCAGGCTACCGGTCTGCATGTCTACCTGCAGCCCGGCGGGCCGGACAGCGTCGAGTTACTGTGGCCGCAAAGCTCGCAGCTCAGCTACCGCTTGCCGGCGTTTGCACTGGAACTGCGCTTTCTGCCCACTGATTTCACCCAGGTGAATCCAGCCATCAACCAGCCGATGATCGAGCAGGCCCTGTCGCTGCTGCAGCTTGCGCCGGCGCACCGGGTGCTGGATCTGTTCTGCGGTCTGGGTAACTTTACCCTGCCCATAGCCCGCCACGTGACGGGTGTGACCGGTGTGGAGGGTGACGCGGCCCTGGTGCAGCGCGCGCGCGACAACGCTGTTCACAACGGTATCGGCAATTGCGACTACCAGGTTGTCGACCTCGGTGAAGATCCGGGCGGACAAACCTGGATGCAGTGCCGCTACGATCGCATCCTGCTCGACCCGCCGCGCAGCGGCGCCCAGGAAATCGTCAAACATCTGGGTAAGCTGGGTGCGGAGCGTATTGTCTACGTGTCGTGTCACCCCGGTTCGCTGGCGCGTGACGCCGGGGTGCTGGTCAACGAACTGGGCTATACGCTTCAGGCCGCCGGGGTGATGGATATGTTCCCGCACACCGCACACGTGGAATCCATGGCGCTATTCGTGCGCTAGCGCTGCACGTGCTCAACATCGCGTAGCCGGGGGCTTGACCCGGGTCCGCCCGGCAATGGCCGTGCCGGATACCCGGTGGTGTCGGGCTCGGCGGGCT
>JASFNS010000113.1:0-6371 GCA_050116915.1 Thiogranum sp.
CGAGGCCGAGGTCGACACGGCTGCCCTGCACCGGCATCAGGCCCGGTTGCAACGGCTCGAGCAGCGAACGGATGGTATTGGTGTCGCTGGTAAGCGGGGAAACGGCGAACGCGTCGCCGGCGAACACCACCAGTGCGGTCTGGCCTTCGCTGCGTTGTTTGAGGATATCGGCCACCTTGTACCGGGCCCGGTCCAGCCGCGAGGGTTTCAGGTCCCCGCTGGACATCGAGCGCGACAGGTCGAGCACTACCACGAGGGCCTGCTGGTTGCGATACACAGGTTGCGGCCGTTTCTGCCATACCGGATCGGCGAGCGCTGTCACGGCCAGCAGCCAGCCGGCCGCCAGCAGCCACAAGCCCAGGTTGCCGGCATGTCGCACCGGGTTGTTGACGACATAGGGCAGCAGGTGGCGGTCGCAAACCCGGCGCCAGCTGCTGTCCGTGTCGCCCTGACGCTGCGCCAGCCACAGCCACAAGGCCAGGGGCATCAGCGCCAGGAACCAGAGCGGCTGAAGAAAATGAAAGCTTTCAGGCATGGCGGGCCTCGCGAAACACCATCCGCTGAAACAGGCTGATACGGCCCAGCGCCAGCAGCAGCGTCAACAGCAGCGCGGCGCCGAGCGGCCAGCTGTAGAGTTCTTCGACCGGCCGGAAGGTTTGCCGGTCCTGGTCCACCGGTTCGATCTTGTCCAGCAGCTGGTAGATGTGTTCCAGGCCCTTGATGTCGCGGGCACGGAAATAGCGCCCGCCCGTGGTATCGGCGATGGCGGTCAGGCTGTGTTCATCGAGGTCGTTGTTGGCGATACGTTGCCGGCCGAACAAACCCTGCACCAGCACTTCGTCGGCGCCTACGCCGATAGTGTAGATACGCACGCCGGCGCGTTTGGCCAGTTGTGCGGCTTTCAGCGGCGCGACTTCGCCGGCGGTGTTGGCGCCGTCGGTCAGCAGTATCAATACGCGGTTTCCCTGCGGTTGTTCGCGCAGGCGCTTGACCGCAAGCCCGATCGCATCGCCGATGGCCGTGCGTTTGCCGGCCAGGCCGATGGCGGCTTCGTCCAGTTGGGTACGCACTGTCTTGCGGTCAAAGGTCAAGGGCGTCTGCAGGTAGGCTTGATCGCCGAACAGGATAAGACCGAGGCGGTCGCCGACGCGCCGATCAATGAAATCGCCGGCCACCGATTTCACCGCGGTCAGACGCGATACGGCCTGGTTGCCGACCACCATGTCCTGTGTCTGCATACTGCCGGAGATGTCCACCGCCAGCATCAGGTCGCGGCCGCTGACCGGTAGTTGCAGCGGCTCCCCGACAAACTGAGGGCGCGCCGCGGCGCAAACCAGCAGAATCCAGGCGAGCGCCGCCAGCGTCAGCCGCAGCGGTGCGGGTTTGTCCGGACCGTTCACCAGGGCTGAACCGAACACGGCGGCGAACGGCAGTTGCAGCGCCGGCCCGGCCTGCCGGGGCGCACGCGGTAGCAGTGCCGCGAGCAGCGGCAGCGGCAGGACGGCGAAGGCCCAGGGCCAGGCGAACGTCAGGCTCATGCGCTGGCTCCCGCGTTGTGCTTGATCCACTCACGCGCCAGCGCCAGCAGCTCCTGCCGGGCGGGCGCTTCGGGCTCGCGCGCATAGGGCGCGGTCGCCAGCACGTTGCCCGGTCCGTCGGCGAAGGTGCCGCCGCCCCCGGTAGCGTCGAGAAAGCCAAGCCAGGCTTCGCCGCTCAACGAGGCAACTTCACTGCGCCTGTAGCGCATCAGCGCCACGCGTCGCAGCAGCGTGGAGACGGCAGACACGAACTGTGCGGGGTTGTCGAATTCGGCGCTTTCGAGTTCATCGAGCGTGGCCAGGATACGTTGCTGTAGCCGACGCCGCCGGTAGTAGCGGATGAGCACAAACAGGCCGTAGCCGAGCATTGCCGCCACCAGGGCCGCCAGCAGCCACCAGCCGGGTGCCGGTGGCCAGAACGCGGGCGGCGCGGCGGCGTGGATGTCGCGCAATTCGAGGTGCGCGGCGGAAGCGGGTGTCATGCAGCGTGCTCCGTGGGGGTGTGCGCGGGACGCGACAGGGCACTGCGCAGCGCACCCGGGACGTCGTCGTCGGTTGTCAGCCGGATCAAGGGTATCGCGCACTGCTGCATCAGCGCCTCGGCCGCAGCGCGGCGCGCGGCGAAGTGCTCCAGCCAGGCACGGCGACGGCCTTCCGAGCGGGTGTCCAGGATGCCCTGGCGTTCGCCGTAGCGTACGGCGTAGCGTCCGGGAGGCGGGGGTTGCAGTTCCAGCCGGTCGAGGATCTGGCAGGCGATGACGTCGTTGTGCTGTCGCAGGAATTGCAGGTGCTGTTTGCTGTCGGCGTCGGTGTTATAGAAATCGCTGAAGATGAAAATCTGGCTGCCGGGCCGGACCACGCGGCGCAGACGCAGCAGGGCCGCGTTGAGAGTGTCCTCGGCCGCTAGCGCGGCGTTTGCGGGGTTGGCAGCCTCGACCAGCGCCCGGATCAGCTGCAGTGCACCGCGCTGGCCGCCGACCGGGCGCAACTCGCGGTGCTTGCCGTGGTACAGCAGCGCGCCGACCCGGTCGCCACTGTAGACCGCGGCCCAGGCGATCAATGCCGCCGCGCGTGCCGCGATAATCGATTTGAACGCACCCCGGGTGGCGAAGAACATCCCCGGACCCAGGTCCACCATCAACACCACCGGGCGTTCGCGTTCTTCCTGGTAGACCTTGACGTGGGCGCGCCCGGAGCGCGCAGTAACGCGCCAGTCCATGTTGCGGATATCGTCCCCGGCCTGGTAACCGCGCGACTCGAGATAGTCCATGCCGCGCCCGCGAAAGCGCGAATGGTGGCCGCCGGCAACAACGCTGCGGGCCGGCTGCCGGGGGCGCGACAGCAGGTCGCGGGCCAGCAGGCGCAGACGAATCAGTTCGTCGCTTTGCGGATGGATGCCATCCGGGGCAGCCGGTTTCGCCGAGGTTCGCGGGACCGCCTGCATCACGACACCGGTACGCGCTGAATCAGTTCGTCAATGACACGGTCGGTATCGATGCCCTCGGCCTCGGCTTCGAAGGACAGCAGGATGCGGTGGCGCAGGGTCTCGAAAGCCATCGACTGCACGTCCTGCGGCGAGACAAAGTCGCGTCCCTGCAACCAGGCGCGCGCGCGTGCGCAACGGTCCAGCGCGATGGTGCCACGCGGGCTTGCACCGTAGCTGATCCAGCGCGCCAGATCGTCGCCGTAATGCGCAGGCGCGCGCGAGGCCAACAGCAGTTGCACCAGGTACTCTTCCACCGGGGCTGCCATGTGCATGGCCAGTACCTGCTGGCGCGCATCGAGGATCTGTTCCTGGGTCAGCAACGGCCGGTTGGGCGCCGGCGCGCTCGCCTCGGACTGCGCACGCCGGCGCGCCAGTTCAAGGATGCGTTTTTCGGCGGTGGCCTGCGGATAATCGATGCGCAGGTGCATCAGGAAGCGGTCGAGCTGGGCTTCTGGCAACGGGTAGGTGCCCTCGTGCTCGATCGGGTTCTGGGTCGCCATGACCAGAAACAGGCGCGGCAGGCTGTAGGTGGTCTGGCCGACCGTGATCTGGTGTTCGCCCATGGCCTCGAGCAAGGCCGACTGCACTTTGGCGGGTGCGCGGTTGATTTCGTCGGCGAGGATCAGGTTGTGGAAAATCGGTCCGTGCTGGAACTCGAAGGCACCGCTTTGCGGCCGGTATATATCGGTGCCCGTGAGATCGCCCGGGAGCAGGTCAGGGGTGAACTGCAGGCGGTGAAAATCGCCCTCGATACGGCTCGCCAGCTCCTTGATGGCGGTGGTCTTGGCGAGCCCCGGCGCGCCCTCCACCAGCAGGTGGCCGTCCGCAAGCAGGGCGATCAGCAGATGTTCGACCAGCTTGTCCTGTCCGATGATGCAGGTTTCCAGTTCCCGGCACAGGTCCTGGAAGGCGTCCTGGGGCGTGTTTGCGGGAGTCAGAGCGGTTTGCCGGGCGGTTTCGGAGTTCATGCCTGTACCTCTTTGGTGGCGGTGTTGTCGTGAAACACAACTGAGGAGTCTGGCAGCAACGGTACAGAAAGGCGCCTTACTGGAATCTTTCCGCAGGATTAAAGTTTTGTAATAAAGCCTGCGGCGGGGCGCGGCTCGCTGTGGCGCTTCAGGGGAATGTGATGACGACTTTCAGGCCGGGTTCGTTGTCGTGCAACTCGAGGCGCAGGTGGTGCAATTGCATGACTGCCTGCACCAGGCTCATGCCCAGGCCGTTGCCGGGCGTGGTGCGGCTCTGCTCCAGGCGGAAGAAACGCTGGAAGACGTTGTCGCGTTGTGAGGCCGGAATGCCGGGGCCGTTGTCGCCCAGCACCAGGCGGGCACCGTCATCGGTGGCTTCCAGGCGGCAACTGATCTCACTTTGCGGGGGCGCATACTTGATGGCGTTGTCGAGCAGGTTGGCGAGGGCCTGGAAGAGCAGGTCGCGGTCGCCCTTGAACACCGGACGGACGTCCAGACCGGTCGCCAGGCGCAGGCCTTTCTCTTCGGCAAGCGGCTCATAGAGTTCCACGACATCGCCGACCAGCGCAGCGATATCGATATCGGTGAAACCGGCACGGGTGTCATGCGATTCGATACGCGCAATGCGCAGCAGGGCGTTGAAGGTGTTCAGCAGACCGTCGGCTTCCTCCAGCGCCTGCTCGACGGTCTCGCGGCGGTTATCGGATTGCTCGACGTCCAGACTGAGTTCTTCGAGCCGGTTGCGCAGGCGCGCCAGCGGCGTGCGCAGGTCGTGGGCGATATTGTCCGACACCCGTCGCACGCTTTCCATGAGCGACTCGATCTGGTTCAGCATGTTGTTGAGGTTGTCGGCGAGCACGTCGAAGTCATCACCGGTATTGCGACTGGGCACGCGCCGCGAGAGATCCCCCGACATGATTTCGCGGCTGGTCTCGTTGATGGCTTCGATACGTCGCAGCGTGCTGCGCCCCATCATCACACTGCCGATCCCGCCGAGTACCAGCATGATGGCCAGGCCCCACATCAGGGTGGCGATGATGCGGCGTTTGGTGATTTCGAGGTCGTGGATATCGCGGCCGACCAGCAATATGAAGCCTCCGGACAGCCGGAATACGCGGGCCCGGGCCTGGTGCTCGCTGGTGTCAGGGCCACCGGCGTTTTCCAGTGTGAATTCCAGCCAGCCGTTTTTGATGTCCGCCCCCAGCGGCCAGCGGTCGAGGTTGCCGACCAGGGGGGCCAGGTCCTTGTCGGTCAGCAGGTACACCGAGGCTCCCGCGGGGCGCCGCGACAGGCGCTCGCTCAGCAGTTGTGTCAGGCCGGTGAGGCCGGCACTGCGGTAGCGTTCGGTGAGGTCGAGAATCTCTATATCGATGGTTTCGTCGGTTTGCGCGGAGATGTACGAGACCGTCGACCAGTAGATGAAACCCAGCAGCATCAGCACCGAGGTGCTGAACAGCAGCATGTACAACAGCGCCAGGCGAAACGTGGAGCTGCGCAGAAAGCGGGTGGCCATCAATCGCCGGCTTTCAGGCGGTAGCCGGCGCCGCGCACGGTGTGCAGCATGGGGGTGTCGAATCCCTTGTCGATTTTGCTGCGCAGACGACTGACGTGGACGTCGATGACGTTGGTCTGCGGGTCGAAGTGGTAGTCCCAGACGTTTTCCAGCAGCATGGTGCGGGTCACCACCTGGCCGGCGTGGCGCATCAGGTATTCCAGCAGGCGGAACTCGCGCGGTTGCAGATCAAGGCGTTTGCCGGCGCGTTCAACGCTGCGTGCCAGCAGGTCGACTTTCAGGTCGCCCACGCACAGGGTGGTTTCGGCACCGTCCCCGTCGGCCCGCCGCGACAGGGCGTCGAGCCGCGCCAGCAGTTCGGCGAAGGCAAACGGCTTGACCAGGTAATCGTCGGCGCCGGCGCGCAGTCCGTCCACCCGGTCCCCGACTTCTGCCAGCGCGCTCAGCACCAGGATCGGCGTCTTGTCGCTGGCCGCGCGCAGCGCCTGGATCAGTGACAGGCCGTCCTGTGCGGGCAGCATACGGTCCACGATCAGGACGTCGTAGTCGTTTTCACTGGCCAGGTGCCACCCGTCGCGCCCGTCGGCGGCGTGGTCAATCACGTGGCCGCTTTCCTTGAGGCCCTTGATGATATACGCCGCGGTACCGGCGTCGTCTTCTACAAGCAGGATGCGCATGGGGGTGAGGCTCACATAGCGCGGCCAGTATAGTCAACTGCGCGTAGCGACCCCATGCCTGCAGCATTACAATTTTTTCATGGAGCGATTCGTGGTGCCGAGGGTGGGAATCGAACCCACACTCTGTTGCCAGAACCGGATTTTGAATCCGGCGCGTCTACCAGTTCCGCCACCCCGGCAAGGGAACGC
>JASFNS010000114.1:0-6350 GCA_050116915.1 Thiogranum sp.
TGTTCTGTTCAGGTGGCTGATAAAGCTTGGCATTGTAGCATCCCCGGTTTGGCGGATTGGAAGCTTTTCGCGGCAGGGTTTCAGGCGCTGCGCGGTGGTCAGCCGGATGGACGGCAGGCCGATGGCTCCGTGCCTTTGTACGCCGATAACAGGGTTTGCGCGGCTTAAAAGGTTGCGCCGTTCCAGCCCCACATGTTGCGGGCCGCGTCGGCGAATTCGATATAGATACGGTCGGCGGGCAGCGCGAGGTGTTCGCCGAGCAGCGCAGCGAGGCCGGCGGAAAATTCGCCGGTCCGGTTGCCGGGCAGGCCGATGCTTTTCAACTCGAGGTAGGCCAGTGGCTCATCGCTGCCGGCGAACAGCATGGCCGGATTTTCCTCGACGCTGACCATCACGTAACGCTCGGGTTTGCCCAGCATCTCGGCGACTGCGCGCGAGGCCTCGGCGGCCAACGCCTGTTTTTTCCCTGCGTCCAGCGGCGTGTTGGTCTGGATTCTCAGCAACGGCATGGTTGGCTCCTCAATCGCAGAATTCTTCGACGGCCTTGCGGTTCTTCTCCAGCTGCTCCTGCTTCTGCTTTTCGTCCAGGCGCTGATAACTGCCATCGGGCATGTGCACCAGCCGGTTGCCGCCATAGTTGAGCCGCTCAATATTCTGGCGGGCGTTTTCGCAGTTGGTTTTGCGGTTGGCGGCCTCCTGCTTTTTCTGTGCCGCCTCGGCCTTGCTCTGTTTCTCGCTGTCCCGGTGTTTTTCCATCTCCTCCACCCGCTGCTGGAGCGACTTGCCCGCGGGCGCGGATGCCGGCGCGGGTGCGCCTTTGAGGCGCTCGGCGTTGCTGCCGGCGGGCGGGAACTGACCGTATTGCACATTGCCGTTGGCGTCGGTCCATTTGAACACGGCAGCGCCGGCCGGCGTTGCGGCGAGCAGGAGCAGCAGCGGAAAAACGTTGAGCAGTCGCATTGTTATCCCCGGTTGTTGATCTGATTTCCGTTAATTACCACGTCGCCGGGGGCGGCGACAAGTGCGCAGTCTGCAAATCGGGCCGGGCGCGGTCGGGACAACGGCGGCGACGGCGATCGGCAAGACACTGGATTCCACGCCCCATCAATGGCAATATTAGTCAGTTCTAACGCCGCGCTTTGCGCATGTGCCCGATATACGGGCTTTTTTTTCTGGTTTTTGCCGGCACCCGGGAGACGACAGGTGGAGCTGACAGGCGCTGATATTTTCGTACGCTGCCTTGCGGATGAGGGGGTCGACTTCGTATTCGGTTACCCTGGCGGCGCCGTGTTGCCCATCTACGATGCACTGTATCAGCAGGACAAGGTGAAGCACGTGCTGGTGCGCCACGAACAGGCGGCGACGCACGCGGCTGACGGCTATGCGCGCGCTACCGGCCGGCCCGGCGTGGTGCTGGTGACCTCGGGACCCGGTGCGACCAATGCCGTCACCGGTATCGCGACCGCCTACATGGATTCCATCCCGATGGTGGCGTTCACCGGTCAGGTGCCGACGGCGATGATCGGCAACGATGCCTTTCAGGAAGTCGACAACGTTGGCATCACGCGCCCCTGCGTGAAGCACAATTTCCTGGTGAAGGACGTCAAGGACCTTGCAGAGACTATTAAAAAGGCCTTTTATATCGCCACGACCGGCCGACCCGGTCCGGTGGTGGTGGATATTCCCAAGGATGTCACCACGCAGAAGGCCGAATACAAATACCCGCGGCGCATCAGTATGCGGTCCTACAGTCCGGTGACCAAGGGGCACCCGCGTCAGATCAAGAAAGCCATCGAACTGATGCTGACCGCCAAGCGGCCGATGATTTACAGTGGCGGCGGCGTTGTGTTGTCCGGTGCCAGCAAAGCGCTGACCGATTTCACCCGCCTGCTGGGTTATCCCATCACCAACACGCTCATGGGGCTGGGCGCCTATCCGGCGACCGACAAACAGTTCCTCGGCATGCTCGGTATGCATGGCACTTACGAAGCCAATCTGAGCATGCACAACTGCGACGTGCTGATCGCCATCGGCGCGCGCTTCGACGATCGGGTGGTGGGCAATGTCGAGAAGTTCTGTCCCACGGCGCGCATCATCCACATCGATATCGATCCGGCGAGCATTTCCAAGACCGTCAAGGTCGACGTGCCAATCGTCGGTCCGGTCGACCAGGTGCTCAAGGAGATGCTGAAGATCCTCAAGGACAGCGGCGAGCGGCCGGATGCGGCAGCCATGAAGGCCTGGTGGAAGCAGATCGAGGAATGGCGCGCCATGGACTGTCTCAAGTATGACCAAGACAGCGAGGTCATCAAGCCGCAGTACGTGGTGGAGAGCCTGTACAAGGTGACCGGTGGCAAGGCTTTCGTCACCTCCGACGTGGGCCAGCACCAGATGTTTACCGCGCAGTTCTACAAGTTCGACAAGCCGAATCGCTGGATCAACTCCGGCGGCCTGGGCACCATGGGCTTCGGCTTTCCCGCGGCCATGGGCGTGCAGTTCGCGCACCCCGGCGAAACCGTCGCCTGTGTCACCGGCGAGGGCAGCATACAGATGTGCATCCAGGAGCTGTCGACCTGTCGGCAATATGCGCTGCCTATAAAGATCATCAACCTGAATAACGGTGTTCTCGGCATGGTTCGCCAGTGGCAGGAGTTCTTCTACCAGGGACGTTACGCCATGTCCTACATGGAGTCGCTCCCCGACTTCGTGAAACTCGCCGAAGCCTATGGCCACGTGGGCATGCAGATCACCCGGCCGGAAGACGTCGAACCGGCGCTCAAGGAGGCCATGGCGATGAAGGACCGGCTGGTGTTCATGGATTTTCTCGTCGACAAGACCGAGAACGTCTACCCGATGGTGCCGGCCGGTGCCGGTCAGAACGAAATGATCCTGGTATAAGCCCATGAGACACATCATTTCGATACTGATGGAAAACGAGTCCGGCGCGCTGTCCAGGGTGGCCGGGCTGTTTTCGGCGCGCGGCTACAACATCGAGTCGCTTACGGTTGCCGCGACCGAGGATGCATCGCTGTCGCGCATGACGCTGGTGACCCGCGGCACCGAAGATGTGATCGAGCAGATCACCAAGCAGCTCAACAAGCTGGTCGATGTGGTCAAACTGATGGACATGTACGAGTGCGCGCACATCGAGCGGGAAATGATGCTGATCAAGGTGCGCGCCACGGACACCGGACGCGAGGAAGTGACGCGTCTGGCGGATATTTTCCGCGGCCGCATTATCGACGTCACCGACAGCCTGTTTACCATCGAAGTTACCGGCACCAGCGACAAGCTGGATGCCTTTGTCAGGGTCATCGACCAGAGCGATATCATCGAGGTGGTGCGTTCCGGGGTCACGGGTATTGCGCGGGGTGAGAAGGCGCTGCGCGTTTAGCCGCCCATAACATTTTAACGGGGTTCAGGAGCAACCCGGGCCTGTACGAGACATGCTGTGACTGTCCATGCAGGCGCGTCGATTGCGTTGCCGTCGCCGACGCTCTCTTGGAAGCACGGCCCGGCACCAAACCTCGAGGTTTTATTCTTACATTCCAGGGTACAGAGATATGACAATGAACATTTACTACGACAAGGATGCCGACCTTTCCCTCATCAAGGGGGCGAAAGTCAGCATTATCGGTTACGGCTCCCAGGGTCACGCCCACGCCAACAACCTCAAGGATTCCGGTGTCGGTGTCACCGTTGGCCTGCGCGAGGGTTCCATCTCCGCGGCCAAGGCCAGAAACGCCGGACTGAACGTCACATCCATAGAAGAGGCGGTCAGCGGCGCGGACGTGGTCATGATTCTTGCCCCGGACGAACACCAGGCGAAGCTGTATCGCGATCAGGTTGAACCCAACATCAAGCAGGGCGCGGCGCTGGCTTTTGCTCACGGTTTCAATATTCACTTCGAGCAGATCGTGCCGCGCGCCGACCTCGATGTGATCATGATTGCGCCCAAGGGCCCGGGTCACCTGGTGCGTTCCACCTACACTCAGGGCGCGGGTGTGCCGTCGCTGATCGCCGTGTTCCAGGACGCCAGCGGCAAAGCCAAGGACCTGGCACTGTCCTACGCCTCGGCCAACGGTGGCGGACGTGCCGGTATCATAGAAACCAGCTTCCGTGAAGAAACAGAAACCGACCTGTTCGGTGAACAGGCGGTGCTGTGCGGCGGCGCCACGGCGCTGGTTCAGGCCGGTTTCGAAACGCTGACCGAAGCCGGCTATGCACCGGAGATGGCCTATTTCGAATGCCTTCACGAACTGAAACTGATCGTTGACCTGATGTACGAGGGCGGTATCGCCAATATGCGCTACTCGATTTCCAACACCGCCGAGTATGGTGACCTCACACGCGGTCCGCGCGTGGTAACCGCCGAGACCAAGGCGGAGATGAAGCGCATTCTCGGCGAGATTCAGAACGGCGAGTTCGCACGCGAATTCATCCTCGAGAACCAGGCCGGTGCGGCAACGTTGAAGGCCAAGCGGCGTCTGGGCCGCGAGCATCCCATCGAACAGGTGGGTGAGCGGCTGCGCAGCATGATGTCGTGGATCGGCGATAACAAGATCGTCGACAAGAAAGTAAACTGAGAGACCGGGCTGCGTAAGCAGCCCGGTTGACGCTATGGCTGCACGCCGTTATCCGTATTTTTCCCGTACCGGGTGGCTCCCGTTCCTGGCATGTGCCGCCCTTGCCGTACTCATCGGGCGTTCTGTCGGCTGGGGTTGGTCGCTGCCGCTGTGGCTGGCCTGCGCGGCGATCGTCTACCTGCATCGTGACCCCGACCGCGAAATTCCCTCGAGTCCGCTGGCGGTGGTGAGCCCCGCCGACGGTGTCGTCACGGTGATCGAGGAGGTCTGCGATCCCTACCTCGACCGTGAAGCGGTGCGCCTCGATATACAGATGAGCCACGCCGGGGTGTACAGCACGCGCAGTCCGGTGGAGGGCAAGATCCTGGAGCCGAAAAACGCCGGTGACGGCCTGCAGCCGCACGGCGTGTGGCTGAAAACCGACGAGGACGACGACCTGGTGGTGGTCATGCACCGGGGTCCGCTGCACAACCTGCCGCACTGTTATGTGCGTATCGGCGAGCGCGTCGGCCAGGGACAGCGTTGCGGTTACATTCAGATGGGCGGGCGCGTCGAGGTCTACCTGCCGCGCTACAGCCGCATCCAGGTCAGCAGCGGCTCGCACGTCAAGGCCGGCTCTGATGTCATAGCGACACTGGTTCACAAGTAAACTGACGCAGCCACTCGGGCTTTCTGAATAGCTATGGACGAAGAACAAGAGCAACCACCCAAACGGCGCGGCATTTACCTGCTGCCCAACCTGTTCACCACGGCGGGCCTGTTCGCCGGCTTTTACGCCATCGTCGCGGCGATGAGCGATAACTTCGAAAGTGCGGCTATCGCCATTTTCGTCGCCATGCTGATGGATGGCATTGACGGGCGGGTGGCGCGTCTGACCAATACGACCAGCGAGTTCGGCGTGCAGTATGACAGCCTGTCCGACATGGTCTGTTTTGGACTGGCCCCTTCACTGGTGGTGTTCGAATGGGCGTTGCGCAGTATGGGCGAGCACGGCTGGATCTGGTCCAAGCTCGGCTGGCTCGCCGCGTTTGTTTTCACTGCCGGCGCGGCGCTGCGGCTGGCGCGTTTCAACACCCAGGTCGCCAGTGCGGACAAGCACTACTTTCAGGGCCTGCCAAGCCCGTCGGCCGCGGCGGTGCTGGCCGGGCTGGTCTGGTTCAGTGAAGATAACGGACTCAACGGTGCCGACATGTGGGTGGCCGGCTCGGTCCTCGCGGCGGCCATGGGACTGTTGATGGTCAGCAACATACGCTACTACAGCTTCAAGGAAATCGATTTCAGAGGTCGCGTGCCGTTCGTGGCACTGGTGATCGCGGTACTGGTGCTGGTGGTGATATCCAGTCATCCGCCCAGCGTGCTGTTCTTCGGCTTCCTGATATACGTGGTTTCCGGTCCCGTACTCACCCTTTACCAGGTCCGCCAGCGTCGCCGGCAGCGCAAACTGCAGTCGCAGAACCCGCCCGAGTCCTAGCCCAGGGGCTTTTCAGGCCTGCGGCTGCATCAGTCGGACAGCCAGTCCGACCAGTTCCTGCGGTTCTCCGCAACGTGAAACAGGGCCGCGACCACGTGCCGGTCGTACTTGCTGTCGCTGTCGCGCAGCAGGCGCTCAAGCGCCTCTTCGATGCTCACTGCGCTACGGTAAGCACGCGGGCTGACCAGTGCGACGAACGCGTTGCTGACCGCGAGTATGCGCGCGGTCAGCAGAATCTCGTCGCCCTTGAGACCGTTGGGATAGCCGCTGCCATCCAGGTGTTCCTGCTTCTG
>JASFNS010000115.1:0-6315 GCA_050116915.1 Thiogranum sp.
GACGTGCAGGTTCTTGTGGTTGGTCCGGCGGTAGGCCAGCCGGTGGATCAGCCAGGGGTAGCCGTGGAAGTTGAAGATGATCGGCTTGTCCTTGGTGAACAGGCAATCGAAGTCCCAGTCGGACAGCCCGTGCGGGTGCTCGCCGGCGGGCTGCATGCGAAACAGGTCGACCACGTTGATGAAGCGGATCTTCAACTCGGGGAAGTCCTCGCGCAGCATCGCGGTTGCGGCCAGGGCTTCCTGGGTGGGGATGTCGCCGCAGCCGACCATGACCACGTCCGGTTCGCATCCCTCGTCGTTGCTTGCCCATTCCCATATACCCACACCCTTGGTGCAGTGCTTGATGGCAGCGTCCATGTCCAGGAACTGCAGGTGCATCTGCTTGTCGGCGACAATTACGTTGATATCGTTGTGGCTGCGCAGACAGTGATCGGACACGGATAACAGCGTGTTGACGTCCGGCGGAAGATAGATGCGCGTCACCTGCGGTTTCTTGTTGACCACCACGTCGAGGAATCCCGGGTCCTGGTGGGTGAAGCCGTTGTGGTCCTGGCGCCAGACGGTCGAGGTGATCAGCAGGTTGATGGAGGGCACGGGCGCACGCCAGGGAATCTCCTCGCTGATCGCCAGCCACTTGGCGTGCTGGTTGTACATGGAGTCTATAACGTGCACGAAGGCTTCATAGGTGGAAAAGAAACCGTGGCGGCCGGTCAGCACGTAGCCCTCATACCAGCCTTCCAGGGTGTGTTCCGAGAGCATTTCCATGACCCGCCCGTCAGGACCAAGTTCGCTGCCGTCGAGGTCTTCGGGCAGATAGTCGGCGAGCCAGGTCTTCTTGGTGACCTGGTAGAGGGCGTCCAGTTTGTTGGAAGTGTTCTCATCGGGACCGAAAACGCGAAAGTTGTTCATGTTGTTCTGCATGATGTCGCGCAGAAACACGCCGAGCGGCCTGGTGTTCTCGACCCTGATCTGGCCCGGGGCCGAAACCTCCAGGCCGTAGGCGCGGAAATCCGGCATGCGCAGATTCTTTCGCAACAGGCCTCCGTTGGCGTGCGGGTTGGCACTCATGCGGCGACTGCCGCGAGGGGCCAGTGCCTTGAGTTCGGGGATCAGTCTGCCCTGGTCGTCGAACAATTCTTCCGGGTGGTAGCCGCGCAGCCAGGTTTCAAGCTGGGCGAGGTGGGCGGGATTTTCGTGAATGCCGGACAGCGGCACCTGGTGCGCGCGCCAGAAACCCTCGACCTTGTGGTCGTCAACCGCTTTCGGACCGGTCCAGCCTTTGGGGCTGCGCAGCACGATCATCGGCCACCGGGCGCGTTTCGCATTGCCGCTGCTGCGGGCTTCCTCCTGGATATTTCGGATGTCGAGGACGCATTGCTCCATGGCCGCCGCCATCTGCCGGTGCATCAGCGCCGGGTCGTCTCCCTCGACGAAGCAGGGCGTCCAGCCATAGCCGCGCAACAGGCTGTCGAGTTCCTCATGGGAGATGCGCGCCAATAGTGTCGGGTTGTTGATCTTGTAGCCGTTCAGATGCAGGATCGGCAATACAGCGCCGTCGCGGATCGGGTTGAGGAATTTATTCGAATGCCAGGCCGTGGCGAGCGGGCCGGTTTCGGCTTCGCCATCGCCGACAGCTACGGTGACCAGCAGGTCCGGGTTGTCGAAGGCCGCCCCGAAAGCGTGCGAAATGCTGTAGCCCAGCTCACCGCCCTCATGGATGGAACCGGGCGTTTCCGGCGTGCAGTGGCTGCCAATGCCGCCCGGGAAGGAAAACTGTTTGAAGAAGTGCTTCAGTCCCAGTTCGTCTTCGCTCTTGTTCGGATAGATTTCCGAGTAGGTGCCTTCGAGATACACCGGCGCCAGTACGCCGGGTGCGCCATGGCCCGGACCGGCGAGGAAAATTGCGTTGAGGTCGTACTTGTTGATCAGGCGATTCATGTGCACGTACATGAACGCCAGGCCGGGACTTGAGCCCCAGTGTCCCAGCAGGCGGTTTTTGACGTGTTCGGGCCGCAGCGGCTGCCTGAGCAGCGGGTTGTCCTGCAGATAGATCATCCCGGCGGCTAGATAATTGCAGGCTCGCCAGTAGGCGTCGATTTTTCGCACGTCCTCATCGGATAATACCGCTTCGCTGATGATCGCGTCGATGACACTGGCCATGAATGTTGCCTCCTGCTGTTTCCTGTTTGACGTGACTGAAGTTAGCAACGCGCTGTTTCAGTTTGGTGACTGCCCTATGAGCCATTACTATAGACCAATATATGAAAACGTTTGTGAAGGTGATTGAGGTATGGGTGCCTGGCCGGGACAGGACCCGGCTGGAGCTTGGCGATGGCCTCTACGGGACCTACAAGGCATTCCGCGAAGTCAGCGCACTGAAACGTTTTTCCTACAACGAGGGTCTGCCGGGGCGTGCCTGGGCGAATGGCAGACCCACGGTGCTGACGCAGTTTGACGACTCCTACTTCCGGCGTGTCGATGCCGCCCGGCAGGTGGGTCTGACAGCGGGCGTTGCCATTCCGGTTTTTGCCGGAAATTTTCTGCTGGCTGTGGTGGTGTTCCTGTGCGGTGATGACGAGGAACACGCCGGTGCGATCGAGGTCTGGGGTCAGGATCCGTCCATGCGTGGCGAAATGCGGCTGATCGACGGTTACTTCGGTACGCTGGACAGCTTTGAAGGGATTTCCCGCAATGTGGCAATGGCGCGCGGCCGCGGTCTGCCGGGCGGCGTGTGGGAGACGGGTATGCCGATGATCATCGACGATCTCGGTCACGCGCCGTCTTTCCTGCGATCGCGCAATGCCGAGGAGGCCGGTATGACCACCGGCCTCGGCATCCCCTGTCTGCGCGGCCCGGATCAGGCCTATGCCGTGACCTTCCTGTCAGCGCGGGAGACACCGATTGCCCGCCGTTTCGAGATCTGGGTGCCGGCCAGCGGCGGTGGCCTGGTCTTCGACTCCGGGCACTGCGATCAGGACCCCGATCTTGAAATGGGCTATTGCAGCTCTTCCATAGCCAAGGGTGAGGGTGCCATCGGACGCGTCTGGCTGACCGGTGTGCCCGCGGTGTGCGAGGATCTCGCCACCGACAAATCTGTGGCAGGGCGTTCCGCGAGCCTCGCGGGCCTGAACAACATGCTGGCAATGCCGGTCATCGAGAACGCCACGCTGAAGGCCGTGGTGGCGATGTACATCTAGTTGTAGCCGTTGGTTTAGTGTTGTTGCCTCGAGCGCCCGGTCAGGGTGTCGTGCGTGCCTAGTACGCCGGTTTGCTGATATAGATGTCGTGCTTGGCGACAATGGCGTCGAAACTGCCGTCCTTTTTCATATCCTTGATAGCCTTGTTAAAAGCGGCAACGATCTTGGCATGGTCAGGATTTTCCCGGCTCACCCCGATGTGAATACCGCGCACCGCGAGGGGCTTGGGAAGCATCTCCAGGTCACTCATGCTGTGCGGCATGTAGCGGTTGATTTCATACTTCAGTACCAGTTCGTCGTCCAGCGTGAGGTCGATGCGACCCTGGGTCAGCTTGAGCAGATTCTGAACCAGGTTGGCTTCCGGAATCTTGATAATGCTGCGCGAATCGTTGAAGGCTTGATCGTAGGCATAGTCCCGGACGGTGCCTACCATGGCACCCTTGAGGTCGCCGAGCGACTCGTAGTGGAAGTCCTTGTCCTTTCGCTTGATGAAACGGATATAGGACTGCAGGTAGGGTTCGCTGTAATCCAGGTATTTGTTGCGGGCGTCGCTGTACCAGGGCGTGGCAAATACGTCATAGACGCCCAGGGCCCCGCCCTCCAGGATCCGGTCCAGTGAGTCGATGCGCATATAGGTGGTGTAGCCAGCGCGATTCAACGCGGTGGTGACGATCTCTACCGCCAGGCCCTGGCCGGGCAGGCCGGCATCCGCATAGGGCGGCCAGTTGCCGCTGTGGACCACGTTGAGATCGGTGGCGATAGCCGGCGTCGACAACGCCAGCAACAGAGACAGCAGACCAATCGGCCCAAGCAGTTTTTTTGTCATCACGACCCCCCAGAGGCAACCTGTTCAGGAAACGACTATACCTGCCGCGTCGGGCTATGCCTATATCGATCCGATATTGGCAATGCTCGCGCAGGCGTGGATAATCCCGGCATGAGCCTGCCACACCCAGCCAGCGTCTCGCGCGGCGAATTAACGGCGTGTCACGAATGTGACGCCCTGCAGGCGCTGCCCGCCTTGCGCCCGGGGCAATCGGCCAGCTGCCGGGTCTGTGGCGCAAAACTGTTGAGGTATCCGGCGGGCGGGCTGAACCGGCCGATCGCGCTTTATATTACGGCCTTCATTCTGCTGCTGCTGTCCAACAGCTTTCCCTTTCTGACGCTCGAAATCCAGGGCCGCCAGGAGGTCACCACCATCGTCGGCGCCTCCCGGGCGCTGTACAATGCCGGAATGGGCGAGCTCGCGGTGGCGGTGTTTATGACCAGTATCCTCGCGCCGACGCTGTTGATCGCCAGCAGCCTGTATGTTTTGCTGGCGGCCCGCTTCAGGCTGCCGCTGCCGCTGGCGCGCGTGGCCCTGTCCTGGATCAGCCACCTGGAACCCTGGGGTATGCTTGATGTTTTCATGCTCGGCGTACTGGTAGCTTTCGTCAAATTGGGCAACATGGCCACCATGCACACGGGGCTTTCGCTGTATGCCTTTTGTGGTCTCATCGCCGTGTCGGCCGCGGCGACCGCGGCATTTGAACCCAGGCTGTTATGGCGGCGGCTGGGCCGCCGGCGGACATAACCGATGCGCGCAAAAGACATCGGTCTTGCGAGTTGCCACACCTGTGGTCTGTTGCAGCAGCTGCCGCCGAGCGGCCACGCGCACTGTCCGCGTTGTCACTCGCCGGTGCACCTGCGCGCCCCCAACAGCATCCAGCTCACCTGGGCGCTGCTGATTTCGGCGATCATCGCCTACCTGCCCGCCAATCTCTATCCGGTGATGACCGTCACCTCGCTGGGCCAAAGTCAGTCGGATACTATCATGAGTGGTGTCATCTACCTGCTGTTGCACGGCGACTGGCCGCTGGCGCTGATCGTGTTTGTCGCCAGCGTCCTGGTGCCGCTGCTCAAAATGGTGGCGTTGCTCTATCTGTTGTTTTCGGTGCAGCGTCATTCCCCGCTGCGCAAGTCACAGCGCACGCGGCTGTACCGCGTCATCGAACTGGTCGGGCGCTGGTCGATGGTGGATATTTTCGTGGTTTCGCTGCTCGCAGCGCTGGTGCAGGCGGGTTCCCTGGCGACCATAGAACCGGGGGTCGGCGCTATCGCTTTTACGTCTGTCGTCATTCTGACAATGCTGGCGGCCATGAGTTTCGACCCGCGCCTGATCTGGGACCACGAGGAGGCACACCGTGACATCACCTGAGCAGCACGATTCGCTCGACCAGCTGCCAGAGGCGGTGGTGGACGAGGAGCGCAAAGGCCTGCCCATCGTGTGGCTGCTGCCTATCGTGGCCCTGCTGGTGGGCGGCTGGCTGATCTACAAGACCTATTCGGAAAAAGGCCCGGAGATCGTTATCAGCTTCAAGACCGCGGAGGGTATCGAAGAGGGCAAGACACTGGTCAAGCTGAAGGACGTGAAGGTGGGGCACGTCGAAACGGTCGAGTTCTCCCGGGATCTGTCCGAGGTGCTGCTGACGGTGAGTATGGTCAAGGGCGCTCGCCCCTATCTCACCGACAAGACGCGTTTCTGGGTAGTGCGCCCGCGGGTGGGCGCGGGTCAGGTCAGCGGCCTCGGAACATTGCTCAGCGGCGCCTACATCGCTATCGATCCGGATGACACCGGCAAGCAGGTGAACCGCTTTACCGGTCTGGAAACGCCGCCGGTGATCACGGGGGGCAGGAAGGGGACCAGCTATCGCCTGAAGGCGTCCTCGGTCGGCTCGCTGGCGGTGGGATCGCCGGTGTATTTCCGCCAGATCGCTGTCGGTGAGGTGACCGAGTACCACTTGAGCGACGACCACGAGTATGTCGAGCTGGGCATCTTCATCGAGTCGCCGCATGACAAGTTTGTCACGGACGCGACCCGGTTCTGGAATGCCAGCGGGCTGGATGTCTCCCTGAGCGCGTCGGGTGTGACGCTGGAAATGGAATCGATTGTTTCCCTGATCAGCGGCGGTATCGCCTTTGACACCCCGGGCGAACAGGCCGCGACGGCGCGCGCCGAAAAAGATCATATGTTCCACCTGTTTGCGAATCGCGCCCAGAGTCGCGAACAACCCATCACCGAAACCACCACCTTTGCCCTGGCATTTTCCGGCACCGTGCGGGGCCTGGAGGTGGGGGC
>JASFNS010000116.1:0-6314 GCA_050116915.1 Thiogranum sp.
CAGACTGCGGAGATGCCCATGCTCTCGCGCACCCACGGTCAGCCGGCCTCGCCGACCACGCTGGGCAAGGAGATGGCCAACGTCGTGCACCGTCTGCGGCGCCAGCGTGAGCAGGTCGCCGCCGTGAAGCTGATGGGCAAGATCAATGGTGCGGTGGGCAACTACAACGCCCACATGATCGCCTACCCGGAAATCGACTGGCCGGCGTTTGCCAGGCAGTTTGTCACCGACCTGGGGCTGGACTGGAACAGCTACACTATCCAGATCGAACCGCACGATTACATCGCCGAACTGTTCGACGCCATCGCCCGTTACAACGTCGTGCTGATCGACTTCGCGCGTGACCTGTGGAGTTATATCTCACTCGCCTACTTCAAGCAAAAAACCGTTGCCGGCGAAGTCGGCTCCTCGACCATGCCGCACAAGGTCAATCCCATCGATTTCGAAAACGCCGAGGGCAACCTGGGGCTGGCCAACGCGATTTTCGATCACCTGGCGATGAAACTGCCCGTCTCGCGCTGGCAGCGCGACCTTACGGATTCCACTGTACTGCGTAACCTGGGTGTCGGTGTGGCCCATTCGGTGATCGCCTACGACTCGTTGCTGCGCGGTATCGCTAAACTCGAAGCCAATCCGCAGCGCCTGCTGGAAGACCTGGACGCCACCTGGGAAGTGCTTGCGGAAGCCGTACAGACGGTGATGCGCCGCTACGGCGTGGAGCAACCCTACGAGAAGCTCAAGGAACTGACCCGCGGCAAAGGCATCAGCGCCGCCTCGCTGAAGACCTTTATCGATGGCCTGGATATACCGGAAAACGCCCGCCTGGAACTCGCAAAACTGACACCTGCCGGCTACATCGGCAACGCCGCCGAACAGGCAAGGGCCATTTAGGCGCTGTCAGCTCAGCAACCGCAGCGGTACGCACCGGCGCTGCTGCTCCCAGTCCCTGGAGCGGACGCGGTCGGCGAACGCATCCGCCGCCAGTGGCGGGCGGATATAGTAACCCTGCGCGGTATCGCAACCGAGCGTTTCCAGCAGATCCCAGACGTCGGTGCTCTCGACCCCCTCGGCGATCAGCTCTTCGCTGAAGCGCTGCAGGCGGGTTTCCAGGCGCCGCAGCGCGTCGCCGCTGTCGCGCTGCGGCAAGTGGATACCGGTACGCTGCGCATAGCGGTCAGAACCGCGTGGATCCTCTCGATGCGACGCCGTAGCCAGAGGGCCGCACAACCGAACGGCATAGCCGCAAGCAGCGCGGCGAGCAGGTACTGTTCCTCCGGAGACCAGTGCCTCTCGGTGGCAAGGCACATCAGCGCCCAGGCCAGCAAGGCCACGCTGCTACACAACAGCAGTGGTTTAAGCGTCAGTGCTATTCTGCGTCTTGTTGTTAACCTGCGCGGCAGACAGGCCGCGCTGCTCAGTCCATTCATTTAGCATCCTTGACAGGCAAACAACACCGAACACCTTCCAGCTGTCGGCTGGCATCCGGGCGCTAATGGCGCCGCGGTGGCCAAACACGTTCCGGCGTGGGAGTTACCCTGGGAAACGCCCGGGGAAAACACCCAGGCAGATCTGATTTTCCTTACACTACGAACACTTGTGCTATATCCCTGGAACCACTGGACAAGTGTTGCCCGGGATAGCGGCCGCTGGAGGGAAAATTTAACCGCAACTGTACAGCCGCGGGGCGTCGAAGTACTCTTTACCCATGGACAACGAAGAGAACTTTCGCCAGTTCACCGAGCTGCGGCTGGGGATTTCAGACCTCGAAATCGAACTGCTGACGCGCAGTGAAACCCGCCACGCCACCGAACTGATGCTGCGCCAGTGCCTGTCGACCGTGGAAATCTTCAGCCGTGACCTGGATCCCCCGCTCTACGACCATCAGCCGTTCCTGGACGCGCTCAGCGCCCTGTGCCTCGGCAACCGCAAGGCGTGTGTCCGTTTCCTGGTTCAGGACCCGACGCCCGCGGTAAAGCGCGGACACCGGCTGATAGAACTGAGCCGCCGGCTGAGCAGTTCCATCGAACTGCGCCAACCTCACCCGGACTACCGCCAACACAACGAAGCCTTCATGATCGCCGACGGCTGCGGATTGATTTACCGTTCGCTGGCCGACCGTTACGAGGGTACTGCCAATTTCTATGACCCGGTCAACGCGCAGCGCAAACTGGATTTCTTTACCGAAGTCTGGGAACGCAGTGAAGCACACCCGGAGTTCAGAAGGCTGCACATCTAGATGAAAGCACTCGTCGCCGTGTTGCTCGCCCTGTGCCTCGCAGCACTGACCGTCCAGGCCGAATCCATTGCCACCATCGAGCTGAAAAACCGGCCTGCCGACGAAATCATTCCCCTGGTCAAGCCGATGCTCGGCCCCGGCGATGCCATCACCGGCCAGGGCTTCCAGCTCTTCCTGCGCGCCCCGCCCGACACCCAGGCGCAGGTAAAACAGATGATCGGCGCACTCGACGTGGCGCCGAAGATGCTGCTGATATCCGTATTTCAGGGCAGCGACCGCGACCTGCGGGCGCTGCGTGTCGAGGGCGGCTTCCAGGCCGCGGGGGGCGACGGTGACGTGAGTATCGGCACTTCCGGCGGACGCGGCCGCGGCGCGGACGTCCACATCAGCACCGACAACGTCAGCGGCGGCGCAAACGTCATCAGCACGCGCGGACGGCTGCAGGACAACCCTATCCACCAACTGCGCGTCAGCGAAGGCAGCGAGGGATATATCGAGACCGGCCGGGCGATTCCCTACTTCTCCGGTGCCCGCTGGGTTGCGCCCGGCACGGTGGTGGGCGGTGTCGACTATAAGGATGTCACCACGGGTTTCTACGTGCTGCCACGCGTCCACAGCGACCAGGTCACCCTGCAGGTGAGTCCCTTCAAACAGTCCCTGAGCAGCAAGCGCGGTGGCGACATCAACACCCAGAGCGCACACACCACCATCACCGGGCGGCTCGGCGAGTGGCTGCCGATTGGTGGCGTCACGCAGCAGACGCAACAGTCACGCAGCGGCATCGGCAGTTACAGCTCGACACAGAGCCGCAACAATGAAAGCATCTGGATCAAGGCGGATCTGGCACAATAAGCCTGACACAAACCACTGATAACAACATAAGGCAACAAGGAGAACCCTCGTATGTTCGGCTTTCAGGAATTTGTTATCTTCATACTGATACTCGCGGTGGCGCTGGTCGCCATGGGTGTCAAGTCGGTACCGCAGGGCATGGAATACACCGTCGAACGCTTCGGCCGCTACACCAGGACGCTGCGTCCCGGCCTCAACCTCATCACGCCGATCATTGACCGCGTCGGCGCCAAGCTGAACATGATGGAACGCGTCATGGACGTGCCCTCACAGGAGGTCATCACCCGTGACAATGCCATGGTCACGGTCGACGGGGTGGTATTTTTCCAGGTCCTGGACGCCGCCAAGGCCGCCTACGAGGTCAACCAGCTGGAACTTGCCGTGCTCAACCTCACTATCACCAACGTGCGTACCGTCATGGGCTCCATGGACCTGGACGAACTGCTGTCGCAGCGCGACAAAATCAACGCCCAGCTGCTGCACGTGGTCGATGATGCCACCACGCCCTGGGGCATCAAGGTCACGCGTATTGAAATAAAGGACATCACCCCGCCGCGCGACCTGGTCGACGCCATGGCAAGGCAGATGAAAGCCGAACGTGAAAAACGCGCCAATATCCTCGAAGCGGAGGGTTTCCGGCAGGCTGAAATTCTCAAGGCCGAAGGTGAAAAGCAGGGTGCCATCCTCGACGCCGAAGGCAAACGACAGGCGGCTTTTCTGGAAGCGGAAGCCCGCGAACGCCTTGCCGAAGCCGAAGCCAAGGCCACACACATGGTGTCGCAAGCCATCGCCAAGGGCGACCTGAACGCCATCAATTATTTCGTTGCCACCAGGTACATTGACTCCCTGAAGGCCATCGCCATGTCGCCGAACGAAAAACTGGTGCTGATGCCGCTGGAGGCTTCCAGCGTGATCGGCGCCCTCGGCGGCATCACCGAACTGGCCAAGGAAGCCCTGTCGCAGCAGAAAGGCGGCCACGCATGACACCCGAAGAACTCAGTCACTGGCACTGGTGGATACTCGCGGTGGCGCTGGTGATACTGGAAGTGTTCGCGCCCGGCGCCTTCTTCCTGTGGCTGGGCATCGCCGCCGGCGTGGTCGGCGCCCTGGTCTATCTGATGCCCTCGCTTGGCTGGGAATACCAGGTGCTGGCATTTTCACTGCTGTCGGTCATCAGCATCATCATCTGGCGCAAGTTCTTCCGCGCGCAACCCTCGGACACCGACCAGCCCAACCTCAATCGTCGCGGTGAACAATATGTCGGTCGCCTGTTCACCCTGAACGAACCCATCGTCGACGGCCTGGGCAAGATCCGCGTAGACGATTCGACCTGGAAGATACGCGGCGAGGACTGCCCCGTCGGCAGCCAGGTCGAGGTCACCGGGGTCGACGGAACCATTCTGAAGGTCCGCTGCAAGACCTGAGCAAGGTGCTCAAGACATTGCGCCTGTCTGCCGATCTGGTCGGAATGACACCTTGGGACCGGATACCGGATGCCGCTTACCCTCTCTGCCAGGCTGTTTTTCAAACTCGTAGCGTACGCCGCGATTGCCGTGTTCGCAGCACCGCTGCCGGCACAGGAATATCAGACCAACGGCCACGCCTTCAGCGTAACCCCGCTACCAGACTGGGTGGACTGGGCGGCGCTGCCACAGCGCTCCGACCAGCGTCCGGGGCAGGCGGTGGCCTACCGCCTGGTCGACCGCCAGGTCCATATTGCCCGGGGCGGCGACACCCAGTTCACCCGGCTGGTGACCCAGCCACTTACCGAAGCCGGTCTGCGCCAGGCCGCGGTCATCGAAATCAACTTCAATCCCGCCTTCCAGGTTCTGGCAATCCACAGGCTGAGCCTGTTACGCGACGGTCAAACCATCGACAAGCTGCGCCCGGATCAGGTGCACCTGATCCAGCGGGAAGAGGACTTTGACAACAATCTGTATGACGGCGTCATTACCGCGACCATCATCGTCGATGACGTCCGCCTCAAGGACTCGGTCGACCTGGCCTACTCGATCGAAGGCCGTAACCCGGTGTTCGGCGACAAGTACTTTTCGGCCTTTACGATGGGATGGTCGGTATCGATCGATCTTGCCCGGCTGCGGGTATCGGCGCCGACCGGGCGCAAACTCTATACCCGTGCGTTGAACGCCGAACTGGAACCGGACGTGCGCCGCAACAACGGCCGCACGCAATACCAGTGGTCGCTGACAGACACCCCCGCGGTGATCGAAGACGACGATGCGCCGGTCTGGCACCAGCCCTATCCCGCCGTCCAGATCAGCGAATACCGCCGCTGGCGTGATGTATCCAGCTGGGCGGACGGCCTGTATCCCCACAGTGGCGAACTGCCGCCGGCGTTACGTCAGACGCTGCAACAATGGCGCAAGGACGAAACGGACAAGAAACGGCTCGTGGTCCGTGCGCTGAAACTGGTGCAGGACGAAGTCCGCTACTTCGGTATCGAACTGGGCCAGAACTCACACCGCCCCAGCCTGCCAGCCGAGGTCTATACACGCCGCTATGGCGACTGCAAGGACAAGGCCACACTGCTGGTGGCAGTGCTGAAGCAGCTGGGTATCACGGCCTACCCGGCGCTGGTATCGACCGATCACCAGCGCGAGATCGACGACTGGCTGCCCACCCCGGGCCTGTTCGACCACGTCATCGTGACAACAGAACTCGACGGTAAACGCTACTGGCTGGACGGCACCCGCAATTACCAGCAGGGCAGTCTGGATACGCTGGGCGTACCGGATTTTGAACGCGCACTGATCGTGCGCAAAGGCGAAGACCACCTGACACCCATTGAAATCGGCGACAGCAGTATTTCCGGCATCGATACCGAGGAAGAGTTCCACGTCAGCGACTACAAGGCCGCCGTCACACTGGCTGTAAAAACCACCTACAGCGGCACGCTGGCGGAAACGATGCGCGAATATTTCGCCACCAATACGCCCGATGCCATCACGCGTTCGTACATGAACTACTACGCAAAGATCTACCCCTCCATCACCGCCATCGAGCCGGTCTCCTCGAGCAACGACTCTGGCGATAACCACTTCACGACACTGGAGAGCTACCGGCTGGACGGCTTCTGGGAAACCGATGACGATGGCATGCACGCCCTGCTGATCGGCTCCACCATTGCGCCCTATATCAGGAAACCGGACTCCATCCGCCGTTCCTCACCGCTGGCCGTTACCTACCCGCTCTCGGTGCGCCACCG
>JASFNS010000117.1:0-6301 GCA_050116915.1 Thiogranum sp.
GTTCAGGCAAATGGACTTGGCGTGGCCGATGTGCAGATAGCCGTTGGGTTCGGGGGGGAAACGCGTGGCGACACGCCCGCCGTTCTTGCCTGCGGCCAGATCGGCGTCGATGATATCGCGGATGAAATTGGAGGCTTGCGGCGCATCCGTGTCAGTCATCTTCCTGCCCCTGTGCAGCACGTTGAGCGATGTAGTCGAGCGCCCTGTCGATACGCCGCAGGCTGGCCTCGCGGCCCACGAGGTGCAAGGTCACGTCGATACTGGGGGTCGCGGCGCGCCCCGACACAGCCACGCGCAAGGGTTGGGCCACCTTGCCCATTTTGACATCCAGTTCCGCGGCGACGTCCTTGACCACCTGGTAAATGTTTTCAGCCGTCCAGCTGCCCACGCCCGCCAACCCCTGTTTTGCCCGTTCCAGGGCTTCCCGCGCCACCGGGCGCAGGTGTTTCTTCGCCGACTGCTCGTCAAAGTCCTCGAAGTCCCGGTAGAAAAACTCGCTGATCTGCGCCATTTCCGCCAGCGTGACCGCGCGCTCGTGCTGGGCCTTGACCACCGCGAGCAGATCCGGGCCTTCGGCGGGGTCAATGCCGCGCTCGCCGAAGTGATGGGCCAGGTGCCGCGCGATGTGCATCGGGTCGGTGCCGATAATGTGCTGCTGACTGATCCAGCGCAGCTTGTCCGGGTTGAACACCGATGCCGCCCGGTTGACGTCGGCGATATCGAACAGCTCGACCATTTCATCCACCGAGAACAGCTCCTGGTCGCCGTATGACCAGCCAAGGCGCACCAGGTAGTTCAGCAGGGCCTCGGGCAGGTAACCCTCGTCGCGGTACTGGATAACACTCACCGCACCGTGGCGCTTGGACAGGCGCTTGCCGTCGCTGCCCAGGATCATCGGTGTGTGGGCGTACACCGGGGTGGCCAGACCCAGCGCCCGGAGGATGTTGATCTGGCGCGGGGTATTGTTGATGTGGTCATCGCCGCGGATAACATGGGTGATCGCCATGTCGCTGTCGTCGACCACAACCGTAAGGTTATAGGTCGGCGAACCGTCGCTGCGCGCGATGACCAGGTCGTCGAGCTCCGCATTGTGGAAGCTTATGCGGCCGCGCACCAGGTCGTCGAAAGCCGTTTCACCGGCTTCCGGGTTCTTGAAACGAATGACGAAGGGCGCGTCGGCCGAAGGTGGCGTCGCACCGTGACGGCAGTGTCCGTCATAGCGCGGCTTGAATTTGGCCGCCATCTGTTGCTCGCGCAGTTTTTCCAGTCGCTCCCGGGAGCAGTAGCACTTGTAGGCGTGCCCGCTATCCAGCAGTTGCCGGATTACCTCGGCGTAACGGTCGAAACGCTTTGTCTGGTAGAACGGCCCCTCGTCATAGTCCAGCCCCAGCCAGGTCATGCCTTCGAGAATGGCGTTGACCGATTCGGGGGTGGAACGCTCCAGGTCGGTATCCTCGATGCGCAACACGAACTGGCCGCCGTGTTTGCGGGCAAACAGCCAGGAAAACAGCGCCGTGCGGGCGCCGCCGATGTGCAGATAACCGGTCGGGCTGGGAGCGAAACGGGTACGTACTGTCATGACAACCTTTTGGCGCACTCACTGCAAAGCGCGCATTGTAGCCGGAACCGGCCCGGCTGCCTATGCGGCTCAGTGGTCGAAGCGGCGGGCGAAGTAGCGTTTGCGCAGCTCGGCGACCACGCTCACGCCATTGCTGTCCACATCGTAGATGCGCCAGCCACTCGGGGTCAGGTAGAAGTTGAACGTCAGGCGGATGGCGGGGCCGTTGGGGTGGTAGAACACGCCCCCCGCCTGCCAGGTTTCGATACCGGTTCTCACCGGCCGCAGCGCACGAAAGCTCGGCAGACGTACATCGTACATGCCCATTTGGTGGGCGAGCCAGGTAAACAGGCGATCCCGAACGCGATTCTGGAAATGGCTGCGTTCGAGCACATCGAGCCGGGCATATTCCGGACCCGCGACCAGGTAGGCGATGTAGGAGAAGTCGAAAAACCGCGCCGCCTGGTCTTCCATCAGGCTGATAATCGACGCGGGGTCGCGCGGGTCACCGACGCCGGTCATGTCCTGCAGCCAGTAGAGCCCCGATTCCATCATGTCGACGGCGTTGGGCAGAGTCCGCCTCACCGGTACCCGTCCCGGGTCGACCACCCAGGCGGCGGCCGCAAGTGGCGCCAGCAATACGCCGGCCAGTATGCTACCGAGCAGGACGTCTCGCAGGGGCCTCCGCATCGGCACGCACCTCAGGCCGGTTCCTCGCGCGGAATGACTTCACCGCTGACAATGCGGGGCTGTTCGTCCGGGCGCGGTTCTTCGACACTCGGGCGCTTGCCGGACGGATCGGTGAACCGGTCGTTCAGGGTCTGTACCAGGCGGTTCGCGCCGCTGATAATATTTTTCAGTGCGCGGCGATTGCGCCCGTTCCAGCCCGCCGGGTCCGGGTCGAAAATGCTCCGCCAGACACGGATGTTGCGCTGAAAGGCGCGCGCCAGGCGCTCGGCTTCCTCACCCACGTATTCCCGGTCGATCTCACGATTTATCCTGCCGGCGGCCCAGCGCCGCACCCGGAAATGCAGGTACAGGCCCAGCGCCGCAAGGACCACAGCGGCACCGACCGCCAGCGACGGATTGGCGAGCACCCGCTGTACCGCGCCGTCAATTCTGGCAACCATCGCCGGCGGCAGAAACCGGCTGCCCACGACCAGCAGCCCGGCCAGCAGCAGCCAGCCCGCGTCCCAGGTCAGCACCTGACGACGCCAGCGGCCGATCAGATCGCGTATCTGCGGGACATAGTAGTCCTCGATTTCCTGGGCGTGTTTTTCCAGCGCCCCGACAATCCGGTAAGCGCGCTCGACACTGACCTGTTCGATACGGTTGAAAATCTCGCTCAGATCCTGGTCGCGCTTCCACTCGAAGCGCCGGCGCAGCGACTCGTTCTCTATCGGCACGGCCGCTTCGGGATCATAGATACTGTAGAAGCGTCCGGCAGTCAGCCCTTCGCGGGCCAGCGCGCGCTGCCAGGCCCCCACGACTTCCTCGGGGTTGTCTTCGCGTGCGGTAGTGTCGATCTGGTTTAGGATATACAGAAACTTGCTGCTGTCCGCCCGGTCCTTGGTCGCTCCCACGAGATGCGCCAGGGTATCGCTCATGGCGCCCGGTTCCGGATGCCGCGCATCGAAAAACACCAGCACCAGGTCGGAGAGGTCGATGATGTGGTTAGTCAGGCGCAGGGTGGCCGAGCGTTGCTCGTCGGCGTCGAATCCCGGCGAGTCGATCAGGATACGGCCCTTGAGGTTGTCGCTGTTGCAGGTCTTGAGCTGCAGGTAGGCATCGATGCGCCTGCCCTGTCCCGACTCGACCTTGTCCAGTTCTTCGCTGGTCTGGTAGAACGGAAAGCGCGGATCGGCGTCCAGCGCCAGCCCGGGCAGTGTCCGCACATCCTTCTCGCCGCTGTAGCAGACAACCGTGAACTTGTCGTCCACCGCCTGGTTGCCGGTATCCTGCAGCGGGTAGGACAGGTAGTGATTGAGAAAGGTGGACTTGCCCGCTGAAAAGGTCCCGAGCACCGACACCAGCGGCCACCAGGGGATCTGGGTCGCATAGGACTCGCTGGTATCCAGCAGGCCCATGGAATAACCGATACGCGAAAGCTGGCGAAAGCCGTCCACGGCAGACACCAGAATCGGGTTCTCTTCCTGCAGATGCAGCTCGAGGCTCTTGAGCCGCTTCCTGATTGTCTTGTCCGGTCTAGGCATAGTGGCTATTCCTTAACAACGTCGTCACCAGGGCACGAAACTGTTCATAAATCGCATCGGACCGGAAACATTTTCCATGTTTCGGCCCATCGTCCGGGTGTCATGGCTCATCTGGTACATGGTGTACGACATGGAATTGATCGACTCATTCATCTCGTGCATGCTGATAACAATGGCACCCATGGCCGCGTTCTGTTCCTTCACATCCTTGCTCATCTGCTCCACGTAACCCGTCATCTTGACCATGTTGTTCGCCATGGTATTCATGTTGTTGGTCGTGGACGAAAAGTTCTTGTTAATGTTCACCATGCTGACCTGTATATCCGCCATCTGCAGCGTGATCTTGCCGATATCATTGGTCAGCTTGTATATCAGAAAAAACCCATAAGCCGCGAGAATAATAAACGCCAGCATCGACGGATAGACCACCAGCTCCCAGCGGCGCGAACTGGCTTCGAAGCTGCGCGCAAACTGGCTCATATACCGGGCCATATCGGTGGCGACCCGGTGTTCGGCCTCGAGCGCAACTTCCTCTATTACGTCATCACTTCCCCTCTCCGGGGTCTGCGATGCCGCAGGTTTGTCTTCCGACATTCACGACTCCAATATCTGTGTTACGGGTGGAACTCAGCCACCCGCTTGCTGTAACCGGGTCTCAAGCTCACGCGCCTTTCGCGCATCCAGGCGAAACAGCACACCCAGCAGCTGGCGTGCGCGCACCGGGTCGTTGTTCTGCATGAGCAGTTCAATCGCGTGAGAATAAGCCGCGCCCGCCTGCTCGCCGCGCCGCAGGCTGAAATAGAAGTTGCCGATCTCGCCCCAGACTTCAGCATTTTCCGGATAGGCCTCGCCCAGCGACTGGTAGGCCGACGCCGCACCGCGCAGGTCGCGCTGCCAGTAAAATTCACGCGCCCGTTCAAGCTGCTGCTGGAGCCGGGCGTCTTCGGGATTCGTCTGCGGCCCGGACTCAGAGGCCGCGCCGGATGCGGCCGCAGGCGCTGCTGCGCTAGCGGTCGGTGTGGCTGTAGCCATCTGCGTCTGCGCCGGCGGTTCCTGGGTCGCCTGTTCCTGGGTTGCCTGTTCCTGGGCTGGCTGTTCCTGGGCTGGCTGTTCCTGGGCCGGCGGCTCCTGGGCTGCCTGCTCCTGGGTTGCCTGCTCCTGGGTTGCCTGTTCCTGGGCCGGCTGTTCCTGGGCCGGCGGCTCCTGGGCTGCCTGCTCCTGGGCTGCCTGTTCCTGGGCTGCCGGCTCCTGAGCTGCTTGCTCCTGGGTTGTCTGTTCTCCCTGGGCTGCCTGCTCCTGCGGCGCCTGTTGCCCGGGCTCAGCCGCAGCGGGCTCTGCGTTTTGCGCTGCGGCCTGCCCAGTCCCGGCGGGTGCCGCCACATCGATCGACGCTTCCGGTTTTTCCGCCTGCTGCTCATCGTCAAGCGGCCGGAATATCGGCGGCGCTGAGGCGTCGCCGCTCGCGGTCTGTTCAGCCGCCATTTCCGACCCGGCAGCACTGCTCGCGGTGCCAGCCCCGGCCGGCGCTGCGTCAGTCGGTGACTGCTCCGCCGGCTCACCCGGCGCCGGCGCGGCCGAATCACTGCCAGCGGGCTGCTGTTGTTCGACCGGAGCCTCCTCCGTCCCCGCCGGGGTCAGCTTTTCGGGTACGGGCGGAACAACCTCTTTCTTGATCAGGGTCTTCTCGGGCAGGGGCCGCGTCACGCTATGCGCGGGCGGCAAGGCACCGGTATCCGGCTTGGCCGCGGCAAGCTTGTCGCTCGTCGATCTGCCCGCCGCGGTGTGCGATGCGCCGAACCACTGCGGAAACAGGTCTGCCCGTTTGGTGTAAACCAGAAAGGCGGCCACAATGACCGCTATAAACAAACCGTGACTCAATATTTTCTGTACCAGTTTCATAACCTGTCACCTGTTGTCCGGCAGAGGTGGCGTAGACCCCTGTTTCGCCGCCGGGTTGTCACCTTCGACGCGCCGGTACCCCGCAGGCACCTCGAACAAGGCCGGCGGCTGCGGTGCCACGTGAATATCGCGTATCTCCCGGAAATAGCCGCCCGGCAGTTCTTCTCGTATCGCGATCTGCAACTCCGGGTCATACCACTGCGTTGTCGTCTCTTTCTTTCCATCCGGGAACGTCGTGGTTCTGGTCCAACGTTCAACAGAACGTCCGTCCAGGGATTCTTTAGCTTCCAGTACCGATTCCGTGACGGAACCGTCCGGCCATACATCGCGCAGCGACATATGACGTTTTTCATCAATCCAGTGCAGGCTGTGTAGCTGTTTGTCCTTGCGGTCAATAGTCACTTCCCATTTCACAACGGGTCTGCCGAGCAGCGCTTCAGTCGCCAGTTTCCTGCAGTGCGCATCAGGCATTCCTGTACAGGGAGTGCTGTCCTTGGGTGGCAGCATGGGATTGCCGGCGGCACCCGCGGGGAGCTCCCGCTGCATGTAGACTTTCTGCTGGGGCACGAGGACCAGCACGCGCTGATTTTTCATGTCGTAGATTTCCACAATGTCCTCATCACCATTACTG
>JASFNS010000118.1:0-6296 GCA_050116915.1 Thiogranum sp.
CTGGTCGAAGACCTGATCGAACAGAACCAGCGCAAGTACAAACTGGACGTCGAAGACGAATACCAGTCGATACTCAGCTGGGTGTACGAGCGCTGTTATGCGCAGAGCGCGACGCAGATCCCGTTGTTCGTCGAACAAACGGACAAAGGCGATCTGCGCGTGCAGGCGGTGGCCATGAGTGAGGGCAACGCCCACCTCGCGCGCTTTTTCTGTACCGATGAGGATAACTACAATTTCACGCCCTTGTGCCTGCCGCAGCGGCTGCAGCAGCTGGACGGCGGCGGGGCCTATGTGCTGGCAATGTACCGTCAGCGTGGCGAGCAGGACCAGTGCATGCGGATTCACTCGATGGCGGATATAGAGGCCGGGTCGCCGCAGCAATTCCACCGCTTTGTCGCGCATGTTCTGCAGCAGTCCGACTACTGTATTGTGAAGGTCTATGTCGGTGCGGTACCGGCACTGGCGGTCGCGGAGAAGAAAATCGAGGAAGTGTCGCAGCGCCTGCAGTACAAATCCGAGGCACAGATGGTCGAGTTGCGTGCGCGGCTCAAGCGTCTGCGCCTGGTCGGCTACATGGTCGATGTCACTCAGGATTTCAGCCGGTACCTGGGCGCTGCTGTGCAGGCTGACAGCGACGGCGCTGTCTGGGTCGGCGGCGAACGGCGCAGTCTTGCCGGCGACAAGGTTCTGGAGAGTCTGTCGCTGCCCGTGGAGTATCTGCAACCGGAGTTGATCCGCTTCGGTTATGTGGAGCGGCGCCGCGAGGACCGCTATCTGGCCGAAACCCGGGTGGACGTGCGGATCGCCGAACGCACGCTCCAGGGGATGAGCCGGGATATCTCCACCCGCGGCATGCGGATCCTGCTGGACGAAAAAACCGACGTCAGGAAGGGCTTGACCATCAAGGTCGGCCTGGTATCGCTGCAGCAGAAGAAGTCATCGACGAATCTCATGGACATTCCCTACCGCGTGGTCGCGACCCGCGATCGGGACAATGCCACCGAACTAATGCTGGAGCGCGTGCTGGGTGGCAAGCGCGAAGGACTCAAGGAATTCTTCGTCGAACTGATCACCAAGAACGAGCACAAGCTGGGTGTGGACATCGGCGATATCTGGGGTGCCACGGCTTCGCGGGTCTATGAGGCGCTGCTGGCGACCAACCTTCCGGGCGTACCGTTTTTTATCGGGCGCAGCGACGAGGGTGGCGCCCACCTCCAGTTCGTGGGTGTGCCCGAAGCAGGTGGTTCGCTACCGCAGTTTTTCACCACCGGCGAGGGCCTGGACTTCCGTTGTCTAAACGAGCCGCGTGTGGTGGCGGCACTCTACGACGCGGTACAGATCCTGCTGCGGCAGAATCGTGACGCGGCGGACACCCCCTCGCCCTTCGAGCTGGAGTTGTACGTCTACCGCGAGCTCGACGAGGTCACCGGCGAGACCTTCATCCACGCCGCGAGCGAACTGGATTTCACTGCCTCCGAGAGGCGCGAAGCTTTTCTCGCGCGCCTGCCCGACTATGCAGACTGGCGTTGTATCAAACTCATGGCGACATTCGCCCAGCCGCTGGACGACAAGGCGCTGGACAAGATGATCGAGTCGGTGCGCGGTCAGTCCAAGCACCGCGCAATAAAGCTCTCGGACCTGGTGCATTCGCTGGTCGCCTGCGCGGAGATGGTGGATATCACCCCGGAGTGGATGGCGCTGCGCACAGCGGGCGACAGCGACGCTTGACGCGGTTTTTGCCGGCCCTCTGTTGAGGCACGCGGGCGGGCTCGAGCTGCGCGGCCGCCCGGCACCACACTTCCGACGGGCCGGTGTCGAGCGCCGCTGAATACCTGCCGATGAAGAAAACCGTGTTCCATGCCCGGCGTTTACCGCTAGAATGGCCCCCGTTACAGCCATCGCAACGGACCCGGCATGAGTACCGACACGACCCTGGAAAATATCGAACAACTCCCGCTGCACGCGTTTACCGAGAAAGCCTACCTGGACTACTCCATGTATGTCATTCTCGATCGCGCCCTGCCGCATATCGGCGACGGTTTAAAGCCGGTCCAGCGGCGCATTGTTTACGCCATGTCGGAACTGGGCCTGTCGGCCCGGGCCAAGTTCAAGAAGTCGGCGCGTACCGTCGGCGACGTACTGGGCAAGTTTCACCCGCACGGTGATTCGGCCTGCTACGAGGCCATGGTGCACATGGCCCAGGGATTCTCCTTCCGCTATCCGCTGATCGACGGCCAGGGCAACTGGGGCTCGCCGGACGACCCCAAGTCGTTCGCCGCCATGCGCTATACGGAGGCACGGCTGGCGCCGTTTTCCGAAGTGTTGCTCGCCGAGCTGGGCGAGGGCACGGTCGACTGGACGGCAAACTTCGACGGCACCCTGAAAGAGCCGACCCTGTTGCCCGCACGGCTGCCGGCGGTGTTGCTCAACGGCGCCACCGGTATCGCGGTGGGCATGGCTACCGATATCCCGCCGCATAACCTCCGGGAGGTGTCCGCCGCTGCGGTGCACCTGCTGGAAAATCCCAGGGCCGACGTGGAAGCGCTGTGCGAGCACATCCAGGGACCCGATTTCCCCACCGGCGGGGAGATCATCACACCGCGTGACGATCTGCTGGCCGCCTACCGGACGGGCGGCGGGAGCGTGCGCATCCGCGCCCGCTACGAGAAGGAAAACGGCGACATCATCGTCACCGAGCTGCCGTACCAGGTCTCCGGCAACAAGGTGCTGGAGCAGATCGCCGGCCAGATGGCGGCCAAGAAACTGCCGATGGTCGCCGACCTGCGCGACGAGTCCGACCACGAAAACCCCACCCGACTGGTCATCGTGCCGCGTTCCGGGCGCATCGATGTCGAGGCGCTGATGTTGCACCTGTTTGCGACCACCGACCTGGAACGCAGCTACCGTATCAACATGAACATGATCGGCCTGGACGGCCGGCCCGCAGTCAAGGACCTGCGCAGTCTGCTCAAGGAATGGCTGGAGTTCCGTGTCGCTACGGTGACGCGGCGGCTGCAATACCGGCTCGACAAGGTGCTGGAGCGCCTGCACATACTCGACGGCCTGTTGATCGCCTACCTGAATATCGACGAGGTGATCGCCATCATTCGCCGTGAAGACGAACCCAAGCCGGTGTTGATGAAGCGCTTCAAGCTCAGCGACCGGCAGGCCGACGCCATTCTCGATCTGAAACTGCGCCACCTCGCCAGGCTGGAGGAAATGAAAATCCGTGGCGAGCAGGAAGAGCTCAGCGAGGAGCGCGATGCCCTGCAGAAGACGCTGTCGTCGAAGCAGCGCCTGCGCACCCTGGTCAAAAAGGAAATCAATGCCGATACCGAGACTTACGGTGACGAGCGCCGTTCGCTGCTGGTCGAGCGCGAGGCCGCGCAGGCGCTCGATGAAACCGCCCTGATCCCGAGCGAGCCGGTGACCATTGTGTTGTCGGAACAGGGCTGGGTGCGCGCCGCCCGCGGACACGACGTCGATCCAGCCAGCCTGAGCTACAAGGCGGGTGACGGTTTCCGCGCTGCGGCCTTCGGGCGCAGCAACCAGCAGGTGGTGTTTCTCGACTCGACCGGGCGCGCCTATACCCTCCCGGCGCACAGCCTGCCGTCGGCCCGCGGCCAGGGCGAGCCGTTGACCGGCCGTTTCAACCCGCCGGACGGCGCCCGTTTCGTGGGGGTGATGGCGGGTGACCCCGATCGCCTCTACCTGCTGGCGAGCGACGCGGGCTACGGCTTTATCGCGCGGCTGGGTGACATGATGGCGCGCACCCGCAGCGGCAAGTCGGTGCTGTCGCTGCCCAAACACGCCCAGGTGCTGCCGCCCGCGCCGGTGAGCGACCCGGAAAGCGACCAGGTGGCCGCAGTCAATCTGCAGGGCCAGATGCTGGTCATCCCGGCCGCGGAGGTACCGCGCCTCAACCGCGGCAAAGGCATCAAGATCCAGAATGTCAGCAGCAAGAAACTCGCCAGTCGCGAAGAACACCTGGTGGGCGTCGCCAGCGTCCCCGCGGGCGGCAGCCTGGTGATACACGCCGGCAAACGCCACCTGACGCTCAAGCCCTCGGATCTTGAAACCTATGTCGGCGATCGCGGTCGTAAAGGCAGCAAGTTACCGCGCGGCCTGCAGCGCGTTGACCGTTTGTCTACCGAGTAGCCCTTGAAAGCGGGCGGGCACGCCGCCACATAGGGAAGCGGTGGCCCAAGTGGAGTGCATTGACCGATGAAACGTGTGTTTTTATTTCTCGCGACCAACATTGCCATTCTGGTGGTGTTGAGCATCACGCTGCACTTGCTGGGCGTCGATCGCATTCTCGATCAGCAGGGTGTGAACCTGGACCTGCGTGCGCTGCTGATCTTCTCGGCGGTGTTCGGCATGGGCGGCTCGTTCATTTCACTGGCGATGTCAAAGTGGACCGCCAAGCGCATGACCGGCGCGGAGGTTATCGACAAGCCGCGCAACGAGGCCGAAGCCTGGCTGGTCGACCTGGTTTCCAGGCAGGCACAGGCGGCAGGCATCGGCATGCCTGAAGTTGCCATCTACGATTCACCGGATATGAACGCATTCGCCACCGGTATGAGTCGTAACAGCGCGCTCGTGGCGGTAAGCACCGGATTGTTGCGCAGTATGCAGCGCGACGAGGTGGAGGCGGTGCTCGGTCACGAAATCACCCACGTTGCCAACGGTGATATGGTCACGCTGGCCCTGATACAGGGAGTGGTGAACACCTTTGTCATTTTCCTTTCGCGCGTGATCGGTCACGTGGTTGACCGCGCGGTATTCAAGGTCGAACGCGGCCACGGGCCGGCTTTCTGGATCACCACCATCATCGCCCAGGTGGTCCTGGGTATTCTCGCCAGCATGATCGTCATGTGGTTCTCGCGCCAGCGCGAGTTTCGCGCCGACGCCGGTGGTGCCAGCCTCGCGGGTCGACAGAAGATGATCGACGCGCTCAGGCGCCTGCAGATGGGCAGCCAGGCGGCACTGCCCGATCAGCTGGCCGCTTTCGGTATCTCCGGCGGCGCTGACGGTATCAAGCGCCTGTTTATGTCGCACCCGCCGCTGGAAGAGCGCATCGCCGCGCTTCAGCAGGCCGGCGCCTGAAGCGGGCGCTGCCGCTCACTCGGCAGACAGGTAAGCCTTGGCCTCTTCACCGGGGTCGGGCAGGCCCGCTATACGCCACGCCGTCAGGCAGGTTGCGAACAGATCGGCGCCGGCGTGATCGGGCAACTGCAGGTCACGGCAGATTTTGTGCGACGGTGGCGGCGCGTGGAACGTCTCGTAGTACTCGCGCAGTGCCCTCAGGAATGCCCAGTGGCGCTCGGTCAGCGGCCCCACGCCGGCACGCTCGGCCAGATCCTGCGCCAGTTCCGGGCTCCAGTCGGCGGGGTCGATCAGCAGCCCGTATTCGTCGAATTGCAGCTGTGTGGCTAACTCAACCATAGCGTTGCCTCCTGCTTTCACTACTCTGCCAAGTATAGACAGTGCATGCGCCTGCGTCGGCGGTTAGAATACCGCCTCTCGAATTTTGGCCAGGAATCGCGTTATGTCCCTGATACGTCCTTTTGCCGGTCTGCGGCCGGTTCCCGCGCACGCCGAAGACGTGGTTGCGCCGCCCTACGATGTGCTCAACAGCGAGGAAGCCCGTCAGCGCGCCGCCGGTCGACCGTGGAGTTTTCTGCATATCTCCAAGGCCGAGATCGACCTGCCCGAAGGCACCGATCCCTGTGACGCCGCGGTGTATGCGAAGGCGGCCGAGAACCTGCAGAAAATGCTGGACGCGGGTGTACTCAGGCGTAACCCCCAACCCGCTTACTACGTGTATCGCCTGACGATGGGAGAGCATGTGCAGACCGGCCTGGTGGCGGTCGCGTCGGTGGCCGCGTATGACGCCAACCGTATCCGTAAGCACGAGTTTACGCGTCCCGCCAAGGAAGACGACAGGGTGCGCCAGATCGAGGCGCTCAATGCGCAGACGGGACCGGTGTTGCTGGCCTACAAGTCACAGCCGGATGTCGACCAGTTAATCGCATCGGTGACCGCGGCGCCCCCGGAATACGACCTCATGGCCGACGATGGCATCGGTCACACCTTCTGGGTCGTCAACGACGCTGCGGTCATCGACCGCTTGACCGCGGCGTTCGATGCCATGCCGGCAATCTACATTGCCGACGGGCACCATCGCTCGGCAGCGGCATCGCGTGTCGCCGCGGCGCTGAACCGTGGACCGGATGCCATGAGCAGTTATTTCCTGTCAGTCATCTTTCCGCATAACCAGATGAAGATTCTCGACT
>JASFNS010000119.1:0-6279 GCA_050116915.1 Thiogranum sp.
GATCAGGGCGCATGACTCGGTACACGGATACGGCGGTAAAGAGCAGCGCGTCGAGCTTTCAGATCCGGGCAAATAGCAGCGTTCCGTCGGGAATCGAGGCATGACCGCTGTAGTGACAGGCCGGATCGGTTGCCAGGTTGAAATCGGTGCTGATACCTTCTTCGAGTGTCCGTGTTTCGGCGGGCGAACCAGGCTGCGGGACACTCACGGCGGCCAGTGCCGCATCCAGCGCCGCGACCTCGGCCGCCGAGTTTGCTTTTATCAAACCTGGTGACACGCCTCCTCTGGCTTGGCGTACTGATACCCGATTGCGCCAGTGCAGACACCGGCGGCCAGACGCATAGCTGGGTCGCACCCGATTTAAAATGGGTAAAACCCGATATTTATTAGCATGTTGTTGACCTTCTGTCACATAGCGAGCGGGAGTGCGGCGGGTTTGCAAGCGGCATTTGCGCACCGACGGCAAACGCATGAAATAGATTGGCGCATACGCACATCTATTATTTCGAGATAATGTTACCGCCAGCCACCACTCGCCCCCAGAGCGTTTTACATGCAGATCAAGAACGGTTCATGCCTGATTGCCATCGTCACCCTGCTGCTCCTGCCGGTGACGAAGCAGCCCGTGCATGCCGAACCAGGGGCCAGGACCGCGCGCATCGGTGTGCTCGCCTACCGGGGCCATGCGCAGGCCTTGCGACGCTGGTCGGCCACCGCGGAGTATCTCAGCGACAGAATCGCCGGCTACCGGTTTGAAATTGTTCCGCTGGACCTTGGCGGAATACGCGACGCCACGCGCGATGAGACCCTACAGTTCACGCTGACAAACCCGGGCAACTATGCCGACCTGGAAGCACGCTTCGGGGTCTCGCGCATCGCCACGCTGCAGGCGCGCGAGGACCAGCGTATACGCGTGCGCTACGGCGCTGTGATTATCACCCGCGCTGATAACCGCGGGATAAGTACCCTCGAGGACCTGCGGGGAAAGAGCTTTATGGCCGTCAGCGAGGAGGCCTTCGGCGGTTTCCAGATGGCCTGGCGCGAACTCGCCGAGCACGGTATCGACCCGTTCCAGGATTTGAGCGAGCTGCGATTCGCCGGCTTCCCCCAGGACCGGATAGTCCTGGCGGTGGAAAACGGCGCGGTCGACGCGGCCACGGTGCGCGCGGAAACGTTCGCTCGAATGATCGAAGCAGGCGTTGTAGAGGCGGCAGACTTCCGGGTGCTGAACCTGCAAAAGGATACCGACAGCCCGTTTCCCTTGAGTACGCGGCTGTATCCGGAGTGGCCGTTCGCAACGCTGAAGAGCACCCCGCGAAAGCTCGCCGCGCAAGTCACCCAGGCGCTGTTGACCATGCCGCCTGACCACCCTGCGGCTATCGCGGCCCGCAGTGCCGGCTGGACGGTGCCGCTGGATTATTCTCCGGTGACCGCACTCATGCAGAGCCTGCGCATCGGACCCTACGAAGTGCTGCGTGAAACCTCGTTGGTGGCGCTGGTGAAACGTTATGCCTACTGGTTTATCGCCGCCGGTGCTGCACTGATCTCGCTGATCATGCTCAACGGCTATGTCACGCGGACTAATCGTCGTCTGAGGGAGACCGAACGTGACCTGCGTTTCGAGATCCGCGAGCGCGAAGCTTCGCAGGAAGCCCTGGCACGTTACCGTGACACACTCGAGGAAACGGTGATGGAACGCACCCATGATCTGCGCCTTACCAACCAGGCGCTTGAGAAGAGTCGCCTCGCCCTGCGCCGGCTGGTCCAGATCACCGGCGCGCCGGAACTCAGTCATGATCAGCGTCTCGAGCAGTTGCTGGAAACCGGACGTAAATACTTCGGCACCGAGGTGGCAGTGCTGGCGAGCGTCGACGGCGAATTGCATAACGTCTGCAAGGTGTCCGGGGACGAACGCCTCGCACCGCAGAAAACCGGCCCGCTCAACCAGCGGTGCGCGGCAAACCTGGTCGAACACCAGGGTGAGCCACTCGACGTTCCCGATCTCGCCGCCTGCACGGATGCCGACCCCGCCTGTCGGCGCCAGGGCTGGTGCAGCTACCTGGGGGTGGGCGTGATGGTCGAAGGCCGGGTGCATTGCACGCTGGAGTTCGCCGGCAGCAAGGCCCGGCCGTCACCGTTGAGCCAGTGGGACCATGACCTGCTCAAAGTCATGGCCCAATGGATTGGCGACGAACTGGAGCGCCAGATGGCTTTCGAGTCACAACGTCGCCACGAAACCGAATTCGCCCGGGTATCGCGCATGAGTACCATCGGCGAAATGGCCGCCAGCCTGGCGCACGAGCTGAATCAGCCCTTGACCGGCACCATCAACTACAGCAACGGCTGCCTGCGCATGTTGAAGGAGCCGAAGCCGGACACGGGCAAGCTCATCCAGGGGCTCCAGCATGCAGTCGAAGGCGCCACCCTGGCCGCCGACATCATTCGCCATATCCGGCAATTCGTGCAGAAAGGCGACGATCGCTATTCCCGCGTCGATCTCAACCAGGCGGTGCGCAACGTCACCGCGCTGATCAGCCATGAGATTCAACGCCACCATATTGACCTGGACCTCGAACTCGGCGAGCAGCTGCCCGCGATTGATGGCAACCTGATTCAGATCGAGCAGGTGATTCTGAACTTTATACGCAACGGCATCGAGGCCATGGATCGCGTCGACGACACTCGCCGGCGCCTGACAATCAGGACACAGGCCACCGCCTCGGGCAGCGTGCGACTGGCGGTCGTCGACAGTGGCGAAGGGGTCGCCGAGGAGGTGCTGCCGAAGATTTTCGATGCCTTTTTCAGCACCAAACCCCAGGGCATGGGTATCGGCCTGTCCATCAGCCGCTCGATTGTCGAATCCCACCAGGGCAGTATCAACGCCCGCGCGCTCAACGCCGGGGGCGCTGAGTTCGCCTTCGAACTGCCGGCGGCGAACGGAACCTGACCGCCTGTGTCTTCCACGGTGCATATTATCGATGACGATCGCATGGCGCGCGAATCCCTGCAGTGGCTGATCGAATCGGCCGGACTGCCGGTCCGCGTATACGCCAGCGGTCTGGATTTTCTCCACAGTGTCGAGCCTTCGACCTGCGGCTGCGTTCTGCTTGACGTCCGCATGCCGGATATCAACGGCATGGAACTGTATGCCAGGCTCAAGCGGATGGGCATTCTCCTGCCGGTGCTTATCGTCACCGGTCATGCAGACGTGGCGATGGCGGTACGCGCCATGAAAGCTGGCGCCTACGATTTTATCGAAAAACCCTATAACGATGCGCTGATGCTGGAAAGGGTGCAGAGCGCCATCAGCGCCGACCAGCAACAGCGTCACGCCCAGCAGCGGATAATGGCAATCAAGGCGCGCGCGGCGCTGTTGACGCCGCGCGAACAGGAAGTCCTGCAACATGTATTGCGCTCCACCCAGAACAAGATCATCGCTGCCAAACTCGGCATCAGCATCAAGACCGTGGAACTGCACCGCGCCAACCTGATGACGAAGATGCAGGCCAGAACCTCGACCGAACTGGTCAGGCTGGCGCTGCTCGCGGGCCTGGACAAGGCAACCAGCGAAGTCGCCGGCCCGGACCCGACACCCTAGGGTAAACCCCAGGGCCGCTTCGGGTTAGACCGGATTACCCTTGTCGACCCACGAACCTAAACTTTAGGCGGTAAAACCCATAACTAAACGAAGTTGGAGTGATTACTATGTCTACAAAAACAGCCACCAAGCGACTCCAGGCCATTGGGCTGGCCTTCGCCGCCACACTGACCGTCCAGGCACCTGCACTGGCCGCCGAAGACGCCGGCCAGGGCCACGATTACCGGACTTTCCACGCCGATGGCAAGATCGATTACGGCAAGATCGGTGACTCGTATACGGCGGACCTGGTCATGTATCTGGCGGGTAACCAGTTCATGGTTATGGAAGAACTGATCAAGGATTTCCAGGCGAAAAATCCCGACATCAAGACCATCTACGTCGAAACCATTCCGCCCGGCCAGATACTCAAGGGACAGATCCTCAAGCAGGGCCAGATCAACGGCGAAAACACTGCCCAGAATCCGGACCTGTTCGCCAGCGTCAACCTGGGGCACCTGAAAAAACTCAAGGGCATGGGGACGATGAACGACTACATCATCTACACGCACAACAAGCTGGAGCTGATGGTCGCCAAGGGCAACCCCAAAGGTATCAAGGGCCCCGAGGATCTGGCGCGCGATGACCTGGTGCAGTCACACCCCAACCCGCTCACCGAAGGTATTTTCAAATTTTATGGTTCGAAGATGCTGAAGGATCTCGGGCTGTACGAAAAAGTCACCGGCAACGCGGAGTGCAAATCCTGCTGGGCTGTCAAAGACAAGACATGGTTCACCCAGCGCCACCACCGCGAAACGCCCTATCGCATCGAACACGGCGAAGCGGATGTCGGCATCGTCTGGGCCACCGAAATCAAGCACGCCCAGGCCGAAGGGCGGCCTATCGACGGGGTGGAGATTCCGGCGCCTTACAACATGGGTGACAAGGTCGGCTACGCGCTGGGCGCACTGAAGACCGGACGCAATCCTTACAACGCTATGCGTTACCTGGCCTACGTCGGCACCGATGGCGCGCAGTCGATCTATGCGTCCTACGGATTCGGCAAGGCTTCGGCGCAGGATCTGGTGTTGAAGCCGATTCCCGCACCGCAGAAATAGACCGCACAAGTCATGTTCGGGTGGTTGCATTGCTGGCGCCTGAAACGGCGCCAGCACGCCCTCGCCCTGGCATGGTGCGGGGATCCCCTCAAGGCTGCATGGCTCGTAAGGGAGACTCGCGTCAGCTCTCCGCGGGTGCGAAAGCTCGATGTCTACAAACGCATGGCCGATTGCTGGCTGCGGTCGCTCGACAACACCGGTGCGCCGCCCCCGGACACCCGGCCCGCCACCGCACTACCGGGTGACCCGCTCAGTGCCGGTGTGCGTGACCTTATTGCCCGGATGCCCATGGCACAGCGCATGACGCTGAGCCTTGTCGACATCGCCCGCCTGAGTTACCGAGAGACAGCCAGCGTCATGGATATCGGCCTGTTCGACGTCCAGTACCATATCGTGACAGCGCGCCGCCAATTGCTCCAGCAACTGCATGCCAGCCGCGAAACATGCACCTGCCCGGTCGACGGCGAAACCGTCGAAAGCTGTTAACGCACACTTCTCCATCGCGCCGCCAGCAGAGAACCACTGAGGTTGTGCCAGACGCTGAAGACGGCGCCCGGCAAAGCCGCTGCGGGGGCAAAAAACTTGATCGCCAGTGCGACGGCGAGCCCGGAGTTCTGCATCCCCACCTCGATCGCCAGCGTCCGGCAGGTACGCCGGTCATGCCCGAGCAGGCGCGGCACCAGATACCCGGCCGTCAGTCCAAGCGCGTTGTGCACAATAACGGCGACCAGCAACAGCAGGCCAAGCTCGCCGAAACGCGGCTGGTTGAGCGCCACGATTATGGCAATAATCCAGACAATCGCGGCGACCGAAACCAGCGGAAACCAGTGCTGGAGCGGTTGCAGGCGACGGTGGAAAAAGTGGTTGAGCAAAATACCGGCAATGACTGGTGCGACCACAATCTTCAAAATGCTCAGTAGCATATCCAGCGCCGGCACCTCGACACTGGCATCGATGTACAACAGGCACAGCAGCGGCGTCAGCACGATCGAGAGCAGCGTCGAGACCGCAGTCAGGGTGATAGACAGCGCGACGTTGCCATTGGCGAGGTAGCAGATCACATTCGACGCTGTGCCACCCGGGCTCGCACCGACCAGAATCATACCGGCCAGCAACACCGGATCGAGTTGCAGCAGCAGTGCCACCAGCCAGGCGAACAATGGCATACAAGCGTATTGGAGTAACACGCCGAGACCAATCAGCCCGGGGCGCTCCAGCACCCGCCGGAAATCCGCGAGGGTCAGCGTCAGGCCCATGCCGAACATTACCAGCGCGAGCAGCGGCAGGATGGCGGGCTTGTGCGCCACAAACAGCTGCGGACTGAACCAGGCGAGTAGAGAAAACACGACCGCCCACAAGGGGAAGGCCCGGGTCAGCACGCTGATCACGACGCCTGGCGCTGGCGGCTCAACAGGTATTTTTCGAGCACGCGTGCAACCGCGACAAAACCCATGGTCGCGGTTACGAAACTGGCCGAGCCGTAACCCATGCTGCAGTCCAGGTGCACACCATGAATGCCGGGCTTGCGGTGTCCGACACTGCCGTCTTTCCCCGGATAGACCTGCTGCTGTGCCGAAAATACGC
>JASFNS010000120.1:0-6266 GCA_050116915.1 Thiogranum sp.
ACATCCCAGCAGGCCGTTGAGAAGACGATCGAACAGGCCCTTCAGGAGGGGCGACTGCAGGGCAACGAACGCCTGCATGCCGTCGTGCGCCTGGAAGTGGAAAGCCTTGGTCTCAGTCACAAGGTGGAGGGCGACATCGAGCTGGAATGATCATGAGCGGGTGGTTTGCTCGCGTCGCACACTGACGGCCTAGTCGGTGTGCCGGCTGTGCGGTGCGCCATCGCGGATGACGGCAGCGGGGTGCTGCGCGGGGATGTCGTCGAAGTCGATGCTGTCGCGGCCGGTGTAGACCAGGAAATGCCGTCCCTTGGCGCGGGCGATCATGGTGACGCCGAGTTCCTGCGCCAGTTCCAGACCCATCTGCGTGACGCCGGAACGTGACAGCAGGATCGGGATGCCCATCAGGGCCACCTTCATCACGATCTCGGAAGTGAGTCGGCCCGTGGTGTAGAACAGTTTGTCGCCGCCGTCGAGGTGATCCAGCCACATGTAACCGGCAATGGCGTCGGCGGCGTTATGGCGTCCCACGTCTTCCACGAACAGCAGCGGTTCGGTGCCCTGGCACAGCGCGCAGCCGTGCACGGCGCCGGCGCGCTTGTAGATTTCATTCTCACTGCGGATGTTGTCCAGCAGTCTGTACACCGTTGACTGGCGCAGGCTGACTGCCGGCAAGCGTACGTCGTAGAGTTTGTCCAGCGTGCAGCTGAATACCGTGCCCTGGCCGCAGCCGGTGGTCACAGTGCGGCGCTTGAGTTTCTCATCCCATCCCTCGACCCCGTTATGAGTATGGATATGCACGGATTCGGTTTCCCAGTTGACTTCCACGGAGCGGATCTCTTCGAGCGTTTCCACGAAGCGCTGGGTGCGTAAATAGCCCAGCGCCAGGGCTTCCGGGTGGGTGCCGAGCGTCATGAGGGTGACGATTTCGCGATCGTCCACGTAAACGGTAAGCGGCGATTCGCCGGCGACGAAAACCTCGCGAGCTGCGCCGTATTCATCCACGACCGTGACCGGGTGGGTGGGCGATAGCCCGGCCTGTGTCAGCGTTGGGCGATAGCCTTGCACCGTCTCGGGCATGCATCAGCCCCCCGTGGCATTCATGTGCCGCAGGATGACCGGCTGCTCGGCGAGGGCGAAGTCGTGGCCGTGCGGTTTGATGCGCATGGCATCCACAATCGCCTGCTTGAGATGCGACTCGTCGCCCGGGTGGCTGCGGATGACATGGCGTAAATCCACCGAGTGTTCCTGGCCCAGACACAGCAACAGCCGGCCTTCGGTGGTCAGCCGCACGCGGTTGCAGGCATCGCAGAAATTATGGCTGTGCGGCGAAATCAGGCCGACGCGGGTGCGGCTGCGCGGGATGCGGAAATAGCGCGCCGGGCCGCCGCTGGTCTCCTCGCTCGGTTGCAGCGGGAAACGGCGTTCAATGTCGCTGCGCACGCTGTCGCTGGAATAATAGGCCTCGGCCCGGTCGTGGTCGTCTATCGTGCCGAGGGGCATTTCTTCGATGAAGGTGATGTCCATGTCGCGGTCCACGGCGAACTGGACCAGGTCGCAGACTTCGTCATGATTGCGATTCCTGAGGATGACCGAATTGATCTTGAGGCGCTCGAATCCGGCTGCCCGCGCCGCATCTATGCCTTGCATGACCTGCTCGAGGTCGCCCACCCGGGTGATGCGCCGGAAACGTTCCGGTTGCAGCGAATCCAGGCTGATATTAATACGCCGTACACCCGCGTGCCGCAGCGGTTGCGCGAGCCGTTGCAGTTGAGACCCATTGGTGGTGAGCACCAGTTCCTGCAGTTTATCCAGTTCACCGAGCCGTTCGATCAGCCACAGGGCGTTGCGACGCACCAGCGGCTCACCGCCGGTGATACGTATTTTCGTCACACCCAGGTCGCAAAAGGCCGTGGCGATGGTCAGGATTTCTTCGAGGGTGAGCACCTGGGCGCGCGGCACGAACTGCATGTCCTGGCTCATGCAGTAGACGCAGCGGAAGTCGCAACGGTCGGTCAATGAGATGCGCAGATACCTGACCTGGCGGCCGAAGGAATCCACCAGCGGTGAGGTATCAGGTGCAGCAATCGTCGGCATACCTATTTCCTGTGTCTAGACCGGGTGCACCACGCCGCGGTGCCCGGCCGTCGGCTGCATTTCACCCCGCTCGCGGTACGACAAGCCGGCCTGATCGCACCCGCCCGCATACTTGCAGCTGGTTAATGCCCCCCGGGGAGTGGCCGTGTTCGAGAAACCTGCCATACTCAATGGAACGTTTCTGCAAACAAGCATAGCGGACGCATACTGAATTGTGAAATCCCCTGCTGGCACAATACGATCTGACGCACACCAGCGGCCGGCGTTTCCCGTGTCATTGGTGTTGGAATACCGGCATATCCGGACCAGTGTCTGGAGCAGCGGAAGCTGGGAGGTGATCGGCGCGGTGGCCGGACAACACGGCCTGTCTCAAGCGCGTTCCGCAGTCGCCATACACAAGGACGAAGACGGCGAACAGATCCTCTGCCGCGGTTACCGGCTGACATTGCATCGGGACGATGCGGAGAGCTACTACTTCAACCTCATGGGGGAGAGGCCCAGCCTGTTCGTGGTCTGCCGCGAGGACAACGGCGAACGTCCGGAGCCCGCGCTGGTGACCGCCAGCTATGGCGAGGCTGCATCCTACTCCGAAGTGGACGAGCACGTCTACGCCGTGCCCATGCCCCCGGAGATCTACCGGTGGATCGAAGCATACGTGGTCGAACACTACGTGCCGGAGAAGCGCAGGAAACGGAAACGAGATGACTGGAAACAGGATGGATCACGACGCTGATAGCCGGCGACAGACACCCGTCGATGAGCCGCAGGCCGAAAGCGCAGATGACGGCTGGTTGAGCCGCTGGTCACAACGCAAACGTGAGGCGAAAGATCCGAAGCAAGCGCCGCGCGCGGCGTCTGTCGACACGACTCCGGCGGCTGGCGGCGACGCAGGGCGGGACACGCCCGACGAGGCTCCACCGCTGCCGTCGATCGAATCGCTCGATGAACACTCCGATTACCGCGGTTTTATGTCGGACAGGGTCAGTGACGAGCTGCGCCTGCAGGCATTGCGCAAGCTGTTCCGGCTGCCGCAGTTCAATATTACCGACGGACTCAATGATTACGACGAGGACTTTGCCAACTGCAAGCCGCTGGGCGACACTATCACCCATGACATGATTCGCAGCCTCGAGCGTACGCTGAAAAGAGCCGCTGATCCCGAGAAGCAAGCGGACACGGCAACCGCCGCCAGCGAGGAGGCGGCGCAAACGCCGCCCGCCGCGGAAACAACCGGCCCGGATGCGGAAGCTGCAAACCCGGCACAGGCGGCACGCAGCGACGGGCCGTTGCCGAAGGGCTAGCAGCGGCGCCGCGGGCTTTCAGCCGCGTCATGCGTAACGATGAGACGGGCAGATACTCATGCTAGAGGACCGTAACGAATACGCCGTACTTCCTGCTGCAGGCTCGAACGGTCGGGCACGACAACAGGCCGTTGCGGCAGCTGCTGCACAGGCGGTGCAACCCGCATCCGCGGTGCGCTACCAGTCCGGCGGGCGCCTGGCCATTATCGGGCGTGGCGAACAGGCCTGGCCGCTCGCGGCCGGACTCGCTGACCGGCTTGCCCGGGTACTGGTGATCGCGCCGCCCGCGGAAGCTGTCGATGATAGGGATCTGCCTGGCGGGGTTGAGCTCCTCCAGGCCGATGTGGCGCGGGTGGAAGGTCACCTGGGCGCCTTCACCATCGTCCTGCAAGGCGCCGACGGTGACGTGGACCTTGCCCGGCTGTTTCCCGGCCAGCCGTCGCACTGCGACCTGGTACTGGATCTGGGCGATGCGCCGCTGCTGGACCGGCCCCTGCCGCCGCCCGGCTACTTTGCACCCGGCGACGATCCGGCTGCGCTGGAGCGCGCGCTTGCGGAGATTCCCGGCCTGGTCGGGGAGTTCGACAAGCCGAAGTTTTTCCACTACAACGCCTCGGTTTGCGCCCACGGGCGCAGCGGCATAACCGCCTGCACGCGCTGTATCGACGCCTGCCCGACGGTGGCGATCCGCAGTATCGGCGAGCAAATAGAAATCGATCCGTATCTGTGCCAGGGAGCGGGCAGTTGCGCCACGGCGTGTCCGACCGGGGCCATCACCTATAACTACCCGCAGCCCCGCGACAGCCTGGACCGGCTGCGTCTGCTGCTGCGCACCTATCGCCAGCACGGAGGACAACACGCTGTGCTGCTGATACACGACCGGGAAGCCGGTAGTGCCGCGCTGGCGGCCATGGCCGTCGACGCACCGGAAAACCTGCTCCCGTTCGACTGCGAAGAGAGCGGCAGTACCGGAATGGATCTCTGGTTGGCGGCGCTGGCCTACGGTTCCGTTGCCGTTGTAGTTGTCGTGCCCGCGGACACGCCGGAGCCGGTGCTGCGGGAATTGCAACGGCAGGTGGGGTTCGCGCAAACCATCCTCGAAGGCATGGGCTACCCGGCGGATGCCATACGCCTGCTTGGCGTGACAGCACCGCAAACGATGGTGGCCGAGCTGCGGGCCATCGGCGGACGCGATTCGCAGCAACCGGCGGGGTTTGCCGGTTTCAACGAAAAGCGTGCCGTCATCCGCCTTGCGGTCGATCACCTGCACGCGCAGTCACCGGCGCCACGACCCATGGTCAATCTGCCTGTGGGCGCCCCGTTTGGCGAAGTCAGCGTGGATTCCGGACGCTGCACCTTGTGTATGGCGTGTGTGTCGCAGTGCCCCGGGAAGGCCCTGCTTGGTGGCGACGGCCGGCCACAGCTGCGGTTCATAGAGGAAAACTGCGTACAGTGCAGCCTGTGCGCGCGCAGCTGCCCCGAAAACGCCATCGCGGCGTCGCCTCGCTATCTTTATGATCGGGAGGCGCGCAGCAAAGTGCGGACGCTGTATGAAGAGGAACCGTTCCTGTGTGTGCGCTGCGGCAAGCCGTTCGCTACCCGCAGCACGGTTGACCGAATCACCGCCAAACTGCGGCGGCACCCCATGTTCCAGGGCGATGCCGTACGGCGCATCCAGATGTGCGAAGACTGCAGGGTGATCGACATGATGGAAGAGCAGGGGGGTGCAGAGGGTCGGATTACGCCGGGGGTGCGGTCGTGACGCCGGGGTCGGAACCGGCGGGCAACGCAGCCCCGGATCAGGACCAGCTGGCGCGGGCCGGCGCCTACAGCCTGCTGGGTGCCTTGCTGGCGGCACCGCCGAGCGGCGATTTGCTCCATTCCCTGCGCGAACTGCCACCGGGCGCCGGATTATTAGCGCCCGCCTGGGCCAGCCTCGCGAAGGCGGCCGGGGCGGTTCGGCCGGAGTCACTGGAAGATGAATACCATGCCTTGTTCATCGGTCTCGGCCGCGGCGAACTGATGCCTTACGCGTCCTGGTATTTAACCGGTTTTCTTATGGAAAAGCCCCTCGCGCAGTTACGTGCCGAGCTGCGCGACCTGGGTTTTGCGCGGCAGGAGGGCGTGGCCGAGCCCGAAGACCATGCGGCCGCGCTTTGCGAGGTCATGGCCATGACAATTGCCGAAAATAGGCTACCCTTTCAAGAGGAAAGTGAATTTTTTGTGAAATATCTGGGATCCTGGTTGCCGCGGTTCTTTCAGGATCTAAAGCGGGCGGAGTCCGCAGCATTCTATGCTGCCGTTGGAGATTTCGGTGCCCGCCTGATGGCGGTTGAGCAACAGTACTTCGCCATGCCCGTCTGAAACCGGACAACGGTTCGGGCGTGCCGCGGGTGCTGCCCCCACACGGAGGACGTTATGAAAGCAAAAGCTGTTGAGCCGGAACGCAGGAAATTCCTCGCAGGGATGGTAGCCGCGGGCAGCGCGGCGGCCGTGGTTGCACTGGCCCCGGGTGAGGAGTCTGCCGCACAGAGCGCTGAAGTCAGTTCACCACTGCGCGAGCCCGATTCCCGTGGCTATCAGCGCACGGCGCACGTCGATGCCTATTACCGCAGCCTCAGGGACTAGCGCGCGCGTGTCTGCCGTGTAACCAGCAACCGGACTTTCGGGTTGCGCATCTGGTTGCCGAAGGCGGGTTTCGCCGGCGGCAGCAACCGATTAAGAGGATCGGAGGAGCAGGGATCATGAAACTCACCAAGGTGCAGAATCCAACGACCGCGGCCGTGGCATCACAGGGGGTCGCCCCCGCCAATACCATCGACCGCCGGACCTTCCTGAGGCGTGCCGGCATGTCTGCGGGCGGCGCTGCCG
>JASFNS010000121.1:0-6264 GCA_050116915.1 Thiogranum sp.
CAATTCGAACGATTACGTCATGCTGCACGAGGCCGAACACATCGTCGACCGCGTGATGGCGCTGGCAACAGCGCTCGACGGCGTCATCTCCGGTGAGCACGGTATCGGTCTGACCAAGATGCAGTAGCTCGAGCCGGCGGCCATCGCGGCGTTTGCAGACTACAAGCAACGCGTCGACCCGGACGGGGTATTCAACCGCGGCAAACTGCTTGCCGGCTCGGGTCTCGCCAATGCCTACACACCGTCGCTGCGGCTGGTGCAGCAGGAGGCGCTGTTACTTGAAGCGTCCGAACTGGGCGCCCTGAACGATGATATTCGCAACTGCCTGCGCTGCGGCAAATGCAAGCCGGTGTGCAACACGCATATTCCGCGCGCCAACCTGCTGTACTCGCCGCGCAACAAGATCCTGGCCACCGGCATCGTGATAGAGGCGTTTCTCTACGAGGAACAGACCCGCCGCGGCATTTCCACGCGGCACTTCGACGAAATGAACGATGTGGCCGACCACTGCACAATCTGCCACAAGTGCCTCAACCCCTGCCCGGTGAACATCGATTTCGGTGATGTCTCGGTGCGTATGCGCAGTATTCTTCGCGACCAGGGCAAAAAGCGCTTCAGCCCGAGCAGCTGGCTTGCCATGGCGTTCCTCAATGTCACTGATCCCGCAACCATCAAGCTGATGCGCAAGGGCATGATCGAATGGGGTTACCGGGGGCAGCGGCTGGCACACCAGTTGTGGCGGCGTTTCCCCGGCCTTGGCGGGCAGGTCTTGCCGACATCGACCACCGGGCGTATGACCGTCAGCGAGCAGGTGATCAACTTCGTGAAGAAACCCATGCCCGGTGGGCTGCCGACCCGGACCACGCGCGCGATGCTGGGTGTCGAAGACGACAAGGTCGTTCCGATTCTGCGCGATGCGGCCAGGGTCACCGATGAATCCGATGCCGTGTTCTATTTCCCCGGGTGCGGTTCCGAGCGGTTGTTCAGCGAGGTGGGGCTTGCCACCCTGGCGATGCTCTACGAGGTCGGCGCGCAGACGGTGCTGCCGCCCGGCTACCTGTGCTGCGGCTACCCGCAGACATCCTCCGGCAACCAGGCCAGGGGCAAGCAGATCAGCACCGACAACCGGGTGTTGTTCCACCGCGTCGCCAATACGCTGAACTATATGGATATCAGGACGGTGATCGTGTCTTGCGGCACCTGCATGGATCAGCTGCAGCAGTACCAGTTCGGAGAGATTTTCCCCGGCTGCCGGTTGCTGGATATTCATGAGTATCTGCTGGAGAAGGGTGTCAGTCTCGAGGGTATCACCGGTCGTCAATACCTGTATCACGACCCCTGCCACACGCCGATGAAAACCTATGCGCCGCTGGAAGTGGCGGGCAAGCTGCTGGGGGGCGAAGTGCGCCTGTCGGACCGCTGTTGCGGGGAGGCGGGCACGCTCGCCGTATCGCGGCCGGATATCGCCACGCAGATTCGTTTCCGCAAGGAGGAGGAGTTGCGCGAGGGTATCCGCGGCTTTACCGGGCGTGATCGTGTCGAGCAGGGTGAAGTGAAGCTGGTGACCTCCTGCCCGGCCTGTCAGCAGGGGCTGTCGCGTTACGCGGAAGACACGGGCCTGGAAAGCGATTATATCGTTGTTGAACTGGCCAACAACAAACTGGGCGAGGGCTGGCAACAGCGCTTTGTCGACGCGGTCAGACTCGGTGGTATCGAGCGTGTCCTTTTGTGACGCGCGGTGCCTAGATCACGCAACATCCCAGCTCGAACGGAATATTTGCCGTCGACTGGCGAACATGCCCGTCTTTTGACGTTTCCAGAAAGCGCACCGTGAAGCGATGTCGACCACCGCTGATTTCAGCGTAGCAGGGGACTTTGCGGTCTACCGCGACCCGCACCAGTTGGCAGGGGTGATTGGAGTCGAGGGTTTTCTGGAAAAAACCCGTTTCCGCCGTCACCCGTTTCAGGACCGCGCTCTCACGCACCAGCTTCAGGATCGCCTGGATCGCCTGGCCGATGGCTTCGAAGCGGGTCAGCCATCCGGCGAGGTCACGGGTGCGCTGCTGGGCCGGTTGTTGCAGCCAGAAATGGAACGCCGGCAGGTCAAAGTCACAGGTACCGCCGGGAATCGCCGCGCGTTGCTGAATGCTGCTCAGGAACTCGTTGGTTTTCAGGTCGGCCGCTATGGGACCACTGTATTGGTGTAACTTCTTTCCGAGCGCCTCCAGCTCCGCAAGGGTCGTTTTCAGCCGGCTGTGATCCACGTCCGGGTTCGATTTCAGGCGCGCGAGCGTCGCGGTGTGGCGCTCCAGTTCTTTCAGTACCTCGGTTTTCAAATCGGTGCGGCCGAAAATGCTCAGAATGTCGAGCAGGCTGGTCAGGGTGTTGCGGCTGCCCCATTGGCTGTCATCGTGCAGGTGCTGGGCGGCCTGGGAAAACAGGAATTCAAGGCGCAGAAAGGTGCGGATGCGCTCGTTCAGGGGCTGCTCGTAGATAATCGCGTCTTTCACCCGACGCATTGTCTATCAGGACGGGTGACGGCGCAAACGCTTAGAAAGATCGCCGCGCAATCACGACAAAACGTCACGCAGCAAGCTCTACAAGTGGCTATGATGCTGGCCGGCCAGCTCCAGGTAGCGTCGGTGCAAGCGCGTGATTTCACTTTCCAGCGCCTGCAACTGTTTGTCATTGACGACAGTGTCGTCGGCTACGGCCTGTCGTTGCGCGCGCGTGGCCTGGGCGGCGAGAATGGCATCGACCTCCTTGTCAGATAATCGATCGCGCGCGCGGATGCGCTGTCGCTGGATATCTTCCGGGCAGTCTATCAACAGAATACGGTCCAACCGGTAGTCCGCGCCGGTCTCCACGAGCAGCGGGATGACCAGCACGCAGTAGGGTGCGTCGGCGAGCTCGGCGAGCTGCAGGGCCCGCGCGCGGATGCGCGGGTGGAGTATGGCTTCCAGCTGCCGGCGGCAGCCAGGGTCGGCGAAAATCCGCTGCCGCAGCCGGGTTCTGTCCAGCCTGCCGTCGGCGTCTAGCAGGTCGGCGCCGAAGCCGGCAACGATTTCGCTCAGCGCGGGCTGGCCGGGCTCCACCAGCTCGCGGGCGATCCGGTCGGTGTCGATGACAGTGGCGCCCAGGCGGGCGAACTGGCGGGCCGCTTCGCTCTTGCCGCTGCCGATGCCCCCCGTCAGGCCGACGCGCAGGGAACACGGCATGTCAGCCGGCCAGTCCCGACCAGCGCAGGTAGGCGCTGGAAATCCGGTCACCCCAGAGCAGCGCTATCCAGCCGGCAATCGCCAGGTAGGGACCGAACGGCATCGGTTGATGGCGGCCACGGCCCTTGACGATCATCACGGCACCGCCCAGAACCGCGCCTACTGCCGAAGACAACAGCACGATCATCGGCAGCAACTGCCAGCCCATCCAGGCGCCGAGCAGCGCCAGTAACTTGAAGTCGCCATAACCCATGCCTTCCTTGCCGGTCAGGAGCTTGAACAGCTGGTACACGCTCCACAGCGACAGATAGCCGGCGACAGCCCCGATCAGGCTGGCGTGCATATCGGCGAACACGGGGAACAGGCTCAACAGCAGGCCCAGCCAGAGGAACGGCAGGGTAATGGAATCGGGCAACAGCTGGTGGTCAATGTCGATCATGCTCAGGGCGATGAGTGCCCAGGTCAGCGCCAGCGCCGCGCCCGCCTGCCAGCCGAAGCCGAAATGCCAGGCCACGATCGCCGACAGCACGCCCGTCAGTAGCTCCACCAGCGGGTAACGCACTGAAATCGGCGTGCCGCAGGCCGAGCACTTGCCGCGCAGCCAGATATAACTCAGAACGGGAACGTTCTCGTAAAAGCGGATCTTGTGACCGCAATGCGGGCAGCGCGACGCGGGCGTGGAGAGGGTCAACGTTTCCTGGTCTGCCGGATGCTCCAGCTCGAGAAAATCCCGCGCCTGCGTCTGCCACTCGCGCTGCATCATGATCGGCAGGCGGTGGATGACAACATTGAGAAAGCTGCCGACCATCAGGCCCACAACTGACACTGTCGCGATGAAGAACGCCGGACTCTGTTCCAGCAGGCTAAGGAGTTCCATGGAAACGGGAGTTTACTCCACGGCGGTCCCGCCGTGGAGTGTCGGTTTTAAATGACCGAACCCATTTTGAAGATTGGCAGGTACATGGCGACGATCAGGCCGCCGACCAGTACGCCCAGTATCGCCATGATCAAGGGTTCGATGAGGCTGCTGAGGCCATCGACCGCATCATCGACCTCCTGCTCATAGAAATCCGCAACCTTGCTAAGCATGGCATCCAGCGAGCCGGATTCCTCACCGATAGCGACCATCTGGTTGACCATGTTGGGAAACAGACCGGTCTGGGTCATGGCGAGCTGCAATTGCTGACCCGTGGCTACATTGTCACGCATCTGCAGGATGGCTTCTGTGTAAACCTGGTTGCCGGCAGCACCTGCTACCGACTCCATGGCCTCCACCAGCGGAACACCTGCGGCGAACATGGTGGAGAGTGTGCGGGCATAGCGGGCAATAATAGCGGTGGTCAGAATCGGGCCAACGATGGGCAGCTTCAGTACCAGGCGGTCGAGCGTGTGGGCGAATTTCGGTGAGCGCTTTTTCGCTTCCATGAAACCGTAGCCGGTGCCAGCAATCAAAGACAACGCTATCCACCAGTTCGCTTGCATCCATTCGGACAGATTGACAACCATCTGGGTAAACGCGGGAAGTTCGGCTCCAAAGCCTTCGAAAAGGTCCTGGAACTGTGGTACCACGAAAATCAGCAGAATGGATGTCACGATCAGGGCGACGATAATGACCGCCGTCGGATAGAACATCGCCTTCTTGATCTTGGACTTCAGCGCCTCGGTCTTTTCCTTGTAAATAGCGATCTTGTCCAGCAAGGTCTCGAGAATACCGGCCTGTTCGCCCGCATTCACCAGGTTGCAAACCAGTTCGTCGAAATACAACGGATGTTTTGCCAGCGAACTGGAAAGCGAGCTGCCCGATTCGACATCGGCCTTGATTGCCAGGATCAATTCCTGCATGGACGGGTTTTCGTGGCCCCGCCCGATGATTTCAAAGGACTGTACCAGCGGCACGCCGGCCGACATCATGGTGGCCAGCTGCCGCGTGAAGACGGCGATATCCTTGGGGATGATTTTCTTTTTCTTGGCAGAGGCAAACAGCGCTGACTTTTTCTGCACCTTGAGGGGGCTGATGCCCTGCCGGCGTAAATCCGCCTTGACCATGGCAGGATTCGCGGCGCGACTCTCGCCCTTGATCTTCTTGCCCTTCTTGTCGGTACCTTCCCAGGCGAATACATTCTGTTTAATCGCTGCTTCAGCCATGGCTTTAATCCTTGGTTACACGGTTGATTTCTTCGAGACTGGTCACGCCGTCGCGGACTTTCTTCAGACCCGATTGTCGCAGGTCGGCGATGCCTTCCTTCCTGGCCTGGTCGGCAATCTGCATGGCATTGCCGTTTTCCATAATGATGCGGCCGATGGCTTCGGACACCGGCATGACCTGGTAGATACCTACGCGACCCTTGTAGCCCTCGGCGCACTGGTCGCAGCCCACCGGGCCATAGATCGTCAGCCCCGACAGCTCGTCTTCGCGGAAGCCCTCTTCCAGCAGGGCCGCTTTCGGAACGTCGACGGGTTTCTTGCAGTTATTGCACAGCCGTCGCGCGAGGCGCTGGGCGATAATCAGGTTGACCGAAGAGGCGATGTTGTACGGCGGCACACCCATGTTCGCCAGACGCGTCAGCGTCTGCGGTGCATCGTTGGTGTGCAGCGTGGACATGACCATGTGACCGGTCTGGGCCGCCTTGATGGCGATCTCCGCGGTCTCCAGGTCACGAATCTCACCGACCATGATGATATCCGGGTCCTGTCGCAGGAAGGCGCGCAGCGCCGAGGCAAACGTCAGCCCGGCCTTGGGGTTCATGTTGCACTGGTTGATGCCGGCGAGGTTGATTTCCACCGGGTCTTCGCAGGTGGATATGTTGCGGTCGGGCGTGTTGAGAATATTCAGGCCGGTATACAGGGAAACGGTTTTACCGGAGCCGGTCGGACCTGTCACCAGAATCATGCCGTAGGGCTTGTTCAGATTATCCAGGTAGAGCTGTTTCTGTTCTTCTTCATAACCGAGTGCATCGATACCCAGTTTCGCACTGCTCGGATCCAGGATACGCAGTACCACCTTTTCACCGAACAGCGTCGGACAGCTGTTGACACGAAAATCGAT
>JASFNS010000122.1:0-6262 GCA_050116915.1 Thiogranum sp.
CGACGCTCACACCGCTGTCGGGGCGCACCCTTTCGGCGATGCTCCACAGGGTATCGTGGCGCCGCGTGGGACCGTATTCGCCCGGCGACACGGACACCGGCGGCATCTGCGCAGTGTGGGTGACGCGACGCGCCGGCGCGCCTGCGCCGGGGGCCGCAGTCTGAGCAACCGGCGCCTGGGTTACGGGAGCCGGCGCCGGCATGGTCACCGGCGGGTCAACCAGCACGGTGTATTCGCGCACCAGGCGACCCTTGCTCCAGGATATTTCCAGCAGAAAATCCAGAAAAGGCTCTCGTACCGCGTCGCGGCTGGTGATGCGCACCACCGGCTTGCCCGCGGCACTGTTGCTGACGGTGAATTTGAGTTTATTGAGAAATAGCGGACGGTCGATGCCGGCGTTGGCGAACGCCTCAGCGGAAGCGACCGAAACCTTGAGTTCCTGGAGTTCCGGGCCGGTGGCCGAAAGGAGCGCAACCTCTGCATTAAGCGGCTGATTTAAAGCCGATTTTAACTCTATCTCTCCAAGTCCCAGCGCAACCACGTTAGTGCTGGCAACTGCCCCCAGCATAGCCATTGCCAAGGCCGATTTCCTGAACATAAAGGTCCCCTTTTTCCCTCGTTCGCACATCATGGCGAACCCGGCCGTTCTCCCGACCGGAACGTGTACGCGACTGGCAGCCCTGCCAACCAGACCCCCGGAAGCATATCTCAGAGGTAGTTTTTTACCAGTATTTCAGCAATCTGAATACTGTTCAGGGCTGCCCCTTTGCGCACATTATCGGCGACCACCCACAAATCTAAACCTTTCGGGTGGGAGATATCTTCACGAATGCGACCTACGTACACCGGATCATGGTTTGCCCCCTCCGAAACCGCTGTCGGGTATCCGCCATCGGCGTGCTCGTCCACCACCACCACGCCCGGAGCCCGGGACAGCAAATCGCGGCATTGAGCCGCGGTCATTTTGTCGCGGGTCTCGATGTGTACCGCTTCCGAATGACCGAAGAACACCGGCACGCGGACGGCTGTCGGGTTCACCTTTATTGATGGGTCGCCCATGATCTTTTGCGTTTCCCAGACCATTTTCATCTCTTCCTTGGTGTAGCCGTTGTCCATGAACACGTCGATATGTGGGAGTACATTGAAGGCGATCTGCCGGGGGTAGACCTCGCACTCGATCGGCTTGGTATTCAGAAGGTTAGCGGTTTGTTTTGCCAGTTCTTCAATGGCTTCCTTGCCGGTTCCCGACACCGCCTGGTAGGTGCAGACATTGATGCGCTCGATACCGACCTTGTCATAGATAGGCTTCAACGCCACCAGCATCTGAATGGTGGAACAGTTGGGGTTGGCGATAATGCCGCGCACCTTGTAGTCTGCGATCTTCTCGGGATTGACCTCCGGTACCACCAGCGGGATATCGTCGTCGTAACGAAACTGCGAGGTGTTGTCCACCACCACGCACCCGGCCGCAGCAGCCTTTGGCGCATACTCCGCGGAGATGGACGCCCCCGCGGAGAACAACCCGATCTGCACCCTGGAAAAATCGAAGTCAGCGAGATTCTGAACAACGAGGTTCTTGCCCTTGAAGCTCACCCGCTTGCCGGCAGACCGCTCGCTCGCCAACGCATAGACCTGGCCCACCGGGAACTCGCGTTCGGCGAGAATTTCCAGCATGACCTCACCGACAGCCCCGGTGGCACCGACGACGGCGACATCGAATGTACGACTCATTGCATGACTCCTGAAAAAGTTGTGCGACTGCAGGTCAGGCCGATCACAGTGAAGCCCGGCACAGCCGCGGTTAAACCCCGCTGACTGCCGCCAGGCCCAGCGCAGCGGCGCCCGACCTCATGCCGCCCGTTGCCGGACTTGCCCATCCCCGGGCGGGTTTATCGCCGGATTATACAGGCCACGGTCCATTTGCCCGCACCCTTTTGCCTCACGCATCCAGCGCAGCGACAACCGCGTTGCCCATCTCGGCGGTTCCCACGGTCGGCTGACCGTTCGCGGCGATATCCGGCGTGCGCAAACCCTGATCCAGCACGCTGCCCACAGCCATTTCGATACGCCCGGCGGCAACCGCCTCGCCGAAGCTGTAACGCAACATCATGGCCACGGACAGGATCGTCGCCAACGGATTGGCGACACCCTGTCCGGCGATATCGGGGGCCGAACCGTGGATGGGTTCATACATACCCTTGGCATGCGCGTCCAGCGACGCCGACGGCAACATACCGATCGAGCCGGTCAGCATCGCGGCTGCATCCGACAGAATGTCGCCGAACATATTGGTCGTCACCATGACATCGAACTGCTTCGGCGCCCGCACCAGCTGCATCGCGGCATTGTCGACGTACATGTGGCTCAGTTCCACGTCCGGGTAGTCCTTGCCAACACGCATCATGGTCTGGCGCCAGAGTTCGGTAACTTCGAGCACGTTGGCCTTATCCACCGAGCAGACTCTCCGGCCACGCTTGCGAGCAATCTCGAAGGCCAGATGCCCGATACGCTCGATTTCGGATTCCCGGTAGACCAGCGTGTTGAAGCCTTCCTTTTCCCCGTTTTCGAGTTGGCGCACGCCGCGCGGCTGGCCGAAGTAAATGCCACCAGTCAGTTCGCGCACAATCATGATGTCCAGCCCCGCAACCACCTCGGGCTTGAGTGTCGAAGCCTCGGCGAGCTGGGGATAGAGGATCGCGGGACGCAGATTGGCAAACAGCTGCAATTCGGCCCGCAGCGTCAGCAGACCCTGTTCCGGTCGCAGCGGCCGTTCCAGGCTTTCGTATTGCGGGCCACCGACCGCACCCAGCAGGATGGCGTCAGCCCGGCGCGCCTGGGCAAGCGTCTCTTCCGGCAGCGGATGACCCTTGGCGTCATAGGCCGCCCCGCCCACAAGGCCGTGCTCCAGTGAAATGTCCAGACCGTCAGCCTTCAGTTTACCCAGCACCTTGACTGCTTCGGCAACGATTTCCGGACCGATACCGTCGCCCGGCAATACGAGAATGTTCTTGGTCATACCATCCTGTCCATTAATAAACCCGGTACTGTGTCGCTTAACGCCGCAGTTGTCAAAACAGCCACGGAGCCTCCTGTTTGCGCCTTGCTTCATAGCCCCTGATCGCATCGGCATGCTGTAGCGTCAATCCGATGTCATCGAGACCGTTGAGCAGGCAATGCCGGCGGAATTCGTCGACCTCAAAGCGGATGCAATCACCATCCGGCGTGGTGATCGTCTGCGCTTCCAGATCCACCTGCAGGCGATAACCTTCGGTTCGCGCCGCCGCATCGAACAGGCGGTCCATGGTGGCGGCGTCCAGCACAATCGGCAGTACGCCATTCTTGAAACAGTTGTTGTAGAAAATGTCGGCGAACCCCGGCGCAATCACCACGCGAAAGCCCGCATCCTCCAAGGCCCACACGGCGTGCTCGCGTGACGAGCCGCAACCGAAGTTTTCCCGCCCCAGCAGGATTTGCGCGCCCGCGTAGCGCGGCTGGTTGAGCACAAAATCCCTGTTCAGCGTGCGCTGACTGTGGTCCTGGCCTGGCTCGCCCGGTTCCAGGTAACGCCAGTCGTCGAACAGGTTCGGGCCGAAGCCGCTGCGCTTGACCGACTTCAGGTATTGCTTGGGGATAATCGCATCGGTGTCGACGTTGGGCCGGTCGAGCGGGACGACCAGACCGTCAAGGCGGGTAAATTTTTCCATGGTATCTGCTCTCGAGTATCTGCACGGCTCGCGCCGCGGCTACGGGTTGCTGCCCAGGTCGCGCACATCGACAAAATGGCCGGTCACCGCAGCGGCCGCGGCCATTGCCGGGCTCACCAGGTGAGTCCGGCCACCGGCGCCCTGGCGACCTTCGAAATTCCGGTTGGACGTCGACGCGCAACGCTCGCCGGCTTCCAGCCGGTCGGCGTTCATGGCCAGGCACATCGAACAACCGGGCTCGCGCCACTCGAAACCCGCGGCGAGAAAAACCTCATCCAGCCCTTCCGCCTCGGCCTGCTGTTTCACCAGGCCCGACCCGGGTACGACCATTGCCAGCTTTACGTTGTCCGCCACCCGGCGGCCGCGGGCCACCGCCGCCGCGGCACGCAGATCCTCGATACGCGAGTTGGTGCAGGACCCGATGAACACCTTGTCGATGCCGATGGCGGCAATGGGCGTGCCGGGTTCGAGGCCCATGTAGGCCAGCGCCTTGCGCATCCCGTTCTGTTTGACCGGATCCGCCTCCCGGTCCGGGTCCGGCACCACGGCATTGACGGGGACGACCATTTCCGGCGATGTGCCCCAGGTGACCTGCGGATAGATATCGGCGGCATCGAGGGTCACCACGCGATCGAACACCGCGTCGGCGTCGCTGTGAAGATCGCGCCAGGCCTCAACCGCGCGCTCCCAGCTCGAGCCGGTGGGCGCGAACGGCCGGCCGGCCACATAATCGATGGTGGTCTGGTCGACTGCTACCATGCCGGCGCGCGCGCCGGCCTCGATGGCCATATTGCACACCGTCATGCGCCCCTCCATGGACAGCGAGGCGATCGCCTCACCCGCGAATTCGATAGCGTAGCCGGTACCGCCGGCGGTGCCGATGCGACCGATGATCGCCAGCACAATATCCTTGGCGGTCACGCCCGGGCCCGGATTGCCCTCCACCCGTACCTGCATGTTTTTCGATTTTTTCTGGATCAGACACTGGGTCGCGAGCACGTGCTCGACTTCGGAGGTACCGATGCCGAACGCCAGCGCACCGAACGCGCCGTGCGTTGACGTATGCGAGTCACCGCAGACTACTGTCATACCGGGCAGGGTGGCACCCTGTTCGGGGCCGATGACATGCACGATACCCTGGCGTACGTCATTCATGTGGAATTCATTGATGCCGAAGTCCTCACAGTTCTGATCCAGGGTCTGGACCTGGACCCGCGAGACCGGGTCGGCAATACCGCCGACCCCGCTACTGCGCCCGGTGGTTGGCACATTGTGATCGGGCACCGCGAGCACGGAAGCGGCGCGCCAGGGGCTGCGCCCGGCGAGCCGCAGCCCCTCGAACGCCTGTGGCGAGGTCACCTCGTGGACCAGGTGGCGGTCGATGTAGAGCAGCGCGGTACCATCCGCGTCTTCGCGGACCAGGTGCGCGTCCCATAATTTGTCGTAAAGCGTTCTACCAGCCATCACTGTCTCTCCTGAGCTGATGCGAGAGTCTACGGCCGGCTACCGGATAACACAAATTTAGCTTTTTCATGTATTCTATAACTTTCTGGAATACTTTAAGGGATAACCAGGAGGGCTGGAAGCAATGGATATCGCGGCACTCAAGGCTTTCGTTGCTGTCGCCGACGCGGGCTCGTTCTCGCGGGCGGCGGAGCACCTGTTCATTACCCAGCCCGCTATCAGCAAGCGCCTCTCCGCGCTGGAAAACGAACTCCGGACACGCCTGTTCGACCGCATCGGCCGGACCGTGAGCCTCACCGAGGCCGGACAGACGCTGTTACCGCGGGCCCGCAACATTCTGCTCGAACTGGAAGACAGTGTGCGCACCCTGCACAATCTGAGCGGCGAGGTGCACGGCAGCCTGCGATTCGGCACCAGCCACCACATCGGTCTGCACCGCCTGCCCCCGGTTCTGAAGCAGTTCGTACAGCGCTACCCGCAAGTGCGCCTGGATATCCGTTTTATGGATTCCGAAGCCGCCTGCCATGCCGTGGAAACGGGCGAACTGGAACTCGCTATTGTCACCCTGCCGGTCGCCCCGGCCGCGGTCCTGCAGGTCGAAAAAGTCTGGGACGACCCGCTGACCATCGCCGTGTCGGAAGACCACCCGCTGGCGAAAACAAGGCGTCCTGCACTCAGCGACCTCGCCGCCCATGCCGCCATCCTGCCGGCGGCCAGTACCTTCACCCGGCAGATCGCCGAACAGGTTTTTGCGGCGCTGAATCTCAAACTGGATGTCGCGCTGTCGATCAATTACCTGGAAACCATCAAGATGCTCATTTCAGTGGGCATCGGCTGGGGACTGCTGCCGGTGACCATGCTGGACGACCAGATCAGGGCACTTCCGATCAAGGAGCTGGCGCTGCGACGCGCCCTGGGAACCGTGTACCACCGCGACCGCACGTTGTCGAACGCCGCGCGCACACTTAACGATATGCTGATGTCTTCGCGGACCACCGGCTGAGGCAAACAGGCCTCGCAAGGCGGTGCCGCTGGCGACGAAATCCTCGCCCCGGGTGCCCGGCCGCAAACTGTTGCCAACGGCGGCCGCGGTG
>JASFNS010000123.1:0-6251 GCA_050116915.1 Thiogranum sp.
CGACCTGTTCCTGTTCCTCGGCGCTCTGCGCCACCGGCTGACTCTGCCCGGAAGAAACCGGTTCCCTCACCCCGCTCTCGTTCAGCAGAATGCCGAGGTTTCCGCTGAACACAAGCCACGTACCGATAGCCATTACTGCAACCGCCGTCCACTTGAATCCCAGCAGGCGGTATACCGCCGGCAGCAACCTGAGCAGCCCGCCGCCACCCCCGCCGCCGACAGCCGGCGCGCGCATGCCGCGCCGGTCTTCGATGTTGCTGCTCTGCCGCCTTCCCCGCCAGCGCATGACAATAACCCTCGCCGTGGTTCGATGTTTACCCGGTTAACGACAGCTACGGGCTATCGCTGGTCGCGGTCCCGGACTCGTCGCCATTGCGGCGGGGCGCCGACATCAAGACCCTCGCCCTGGCGACATTGAGTGTAGCGCAAGACCGCCGGATCAGGGGCGCATCCCAACCGCTGCCCGGAAATATGGCCTCGCGGCCGGCGCCTGTGGAAAAGCGTTCGGCTACGGTCCAGAATAAATGCTACAAACAACATCGCAGAAAGGAGATGTGGCATGACTCACCGGAAAATCCTGAAAAGCGCGCTGGGAAGCGCCCTGGCGGTTGCCGCCCTGCTGGGCGTCCAGGCGCCGCGGGCCGCGGCAGCCGACAACCCCTTCACGGCAGTGGCCCCATCCGGCGGCTACACGCTCGCGGCGACCGATGAAGCGCCCATGAAATGCGGCGCGAACATGAAATGCGGCTCTGGCATGGGTGCCGGCCAGGGCGCCGGCATGGGTCCCGGGAAAGGCGGCTGCAGGATGATGCGCTACGACACCAACGGCGACGGCAAGGTGTCGAAGGACGAATTCATGAAGGGCCATGAAGCCAAGTTCGAGCAGATGGACGTCAACGGCGACGGCATGCTGGAGGAGCCGGAAATACGTGCCCATAAAGCGCTGATGAAAGAAAAGCTGATGGGCAAATGCGGCGACGGGAAGAGCGCGGAATAGCGCATAAATCGACATCTTCCCGCACGGATTGCCGGCAACCGCCAGGCCGGCGCGCAGGAAAACCGCCGGATGCAACTCTGCCCGCCGGGGATGGTCAAACTCACTAACCGTCCCCGTTCCGGGGCCCGCTTTCGAGCACGCCGCGAAATACCCTCGACGGAGTAACCTTATGCGAAATAGTCTCATCGGACTGGGCCTGGCGGCCGCGCTGCTGACGCCGTTTCTGGCGGGCGTTGCCGGGTCCGGCGACCAACAACAGCCTGTAAAGGAGTTGCATGTGGACCAGAGCCAACAGCCAGCCGACGCGGCTGCCGAATACCAGAAGCCCTCGGACGCGGAGCTGAAAAAGCGCCTGACGCCGCTGGAATACGAAGTGACCCAGAAGGAAGGCACGGAACCGCCGTTCAAGAACGCTTACTGGGACGAACACCGCGAAGGTATCTACGTGGATGTGGTCAGCGGCGAGCCGCTGTTTTCCTCGACGGACAAGTTCGACTCCGGCACCGGCTGGCCGAGCTTTACCCGGCCACTGGACCCGAAGATGGTTGAGGAGAAGCGCGATTTCAAGCTGTTTCTACCGCGCACCGAAGTGCGCAGCCACTATGGCAATTCGCACCTGGGACACGTGTTCAACGACGGCCCCAAGCCCACCGGCCTGCGCTATTGCGTCAACTCCGCGGCGCTGCGCTTCATACCCAAAGAGGATATGGAAAAAGAGGGCTACGGGCAGTATCTGAGTCTGTTCAAATAACCGCCCTGCCGTCGGTGCGCTGTCCGCCTGAATACCGGGCGGGCGCGGGCCTTGTCACCTAAACTAGGTATATGCGCGAGTTCCTGAACAATACCCCCGTCACCTGGCTGCTGCCGGCGCTGCTGCTGGCCGGCTGCGCCTCGCCGGTACCCAGGGCCATCAGCGAAGCGCCACCCGACAACCCCGCGCTGGAAGCCGTGCGCAGTGACGATACGGCGTATGAATCGCGGCAGGTACGTTGGGGTGGCGAGATCCTGAAAACCGACAACCGCGAGTCCACCACCCGGCTGACAGTGCTGGCGCGACCGCTCAGCAAGGGCGGCAAACCCGAATACGATACCGACGACAGCGCCGGGCGCTTCATTGCCATTGTGCCGGGCTTTCTCGACCCGCAGGTGTACGGCGACAAGCGCAAGATCACCGTCACCGGCACGCTGCTGCGCAACGAGGCCGGCAAGGTGGGCGAGTTTGCCTATACCTACCCCGTGGTGCAGGTGCAGGACTATTACCTCTGGCCCAAGGAAGTGGTGGGCCCGCCGCCGCCCCTGTGGTACCCGTGGTATTACGACCCCTGGTACTACGATCCGTGGTATTTCGATCGCGGTTACTACGGCCGGCCTTATTACCGTTGATGGCGAGGTCAACACATGCTGCGTGAGCGACTGACAGCCCTGCGGGCGTCGCGGCTGCTGTTGGCGCTGTCGCCGTTGCTGCTGCTCGGCGCCTGCGCCACCGGCCCGCGCTTCGACGCCGCCGGGGTCAACCACGCGCTGACGCCCCGAAACGCTGTGGCGAAACTGCCCGCGGCCGAGGGCACACAGGTGTTGTGGGGTGGTGTTATCCTCAACACCACCAATCTGAAGGACAGCACGGACGTGGAGGTGCTGGGCTACCCGCTCGACACCGATCAGAAACCGCAACGCGACCAGCAACCGCTGGGGCGCTTTATGTTCGAGGCGAAGGGTTACCTGGAGCCGGCCACCTATGCGAAGGACCGCATGGTCACGGTGGTGGGCAAACTTACCCGTTCGCAGGCCGGCAAGGTGGGGGAATCGGACTATGTCTACCCGGTGGTCACCCCCGGGCAGCTCTATCTGTGGCCGAAACAGGGTGACTACAATACCGGCGGTGTAAACTTCGGCATTGGCGTAGGGGTCGGTTTCTGAACAGGGCCACGGTTTTTTTGGGGATGTCCGGGAGGATAATCAGTTTGAAAAATGTACAACAACTGCTGCTGGCGCTGCCGTTTGCCAGCGGCCTGGCCATGGCAACCGACTACACGGTGGATTTTTCCCGCATCGACAACCTCGAGAGCATCCGCCCGCTGGTGCAGCAGTGCGGCGACTTCGACGCGCTGGAGATCTACCGCAGCAAGATGGAACACAGCACCGACCTCGAGACGCTGCGCCAGACCTTGTCGGGTGTCGGCTTCGCCCTGTTCAACGACTGCCCGGATAACATCTCCGGGCCGGGGATTGCACCGGTCAAGCCGCCCGAGGTGTCGGCGACCATGGACTATTCGGTGGATTTCACCCGCGTGAAAAACTTCGAAACCCTGCGCCCGCTCATCGAGCAGTGCCATGATTTCGGTGCGCTGGAAGCGTTCCGCAGCAAGCTGGAGGGCGCCGCCAGACTCGAAGACATGCGCAAGACGCTCACCAACGTCGGCTTCGGCATGTTCGAGGACTGCCCCACAGGGGGTGCGGGGCCGGGCATTACACCCAGTCAGTAACCGCGCTCGCCGGGGCTCAGCGCGACGGCCCCTGTTCGGCGTTCAGGGTGAAGTGGAGGGTGGCACCCTGCCCCGGTTCCGCGTCGGCCCACACGCGCCCGCCGTGCCTTTCGACCACGCGCGACACGATGGCCAGCGACAGCAACTGCTCGTCTCACCGGGCGTTACCGCCTACGGATAGCTGCGCAGCAGCCCTTTCAGCACACCCTGGATCTGCACCGCATCGGGCGGATACGTCAGTGGCCTCATGTCGGCATTGGCCGGGTGCAGGATGACTGTGCCGCGCGTCTGCTCGATGCGTTTCAGGGTAACCTCATCGTTGTCGATCAGGGCGACGACGATCTCGCCGTTGCGGGCGCTGTCGCGCTGCTCGATCACCACGTAGTCACCGTCGAGGATGCCCGCCTCGATCATCGAATCGCCGCGCACCCGCAGCGCGTAGCAGGGCCGACTGCCCAGCAGTTCTTCGGGCACCTGCAGGGTTTCCGGTTGCGGCACGGCCTGGATAGGCTGGCCCGCGGCGATGGTGCCGAGCAGGGGGATGCCCGGCTGCGGTTCGCCTTCTTCCACCAGGCGGCTGCCGCGGTGCATTCCGTCCAGCGGCTGCACCAGCCCGGCCTGGATCAGCGCCTGGATGTGCTTGTGGAGCGAACCGCGCGAGCGCAGGCCCAGCTGTTCGCAAAGCTCGTCGTAGCTCGGCGGGTGATCGAAGCGCTCGGCGTTGTCGCGCAGGTAGTCGTAAATGTCCTGCTGGCGGCGGGTGAGTTGCATACTGGTGGCGGCCCGTTTATCGACGTGCTGCCGATTCTACCCCGGGAGAACCAGTAGAGAACAGACGGAAGATGCCCCGGCACATACGGCCGCCGGCATCACGGTGCCGCGAGCAGCAGCGAGCGGATCACCCCGCGCACCAGGTTGAACGCCGCGATTCTCGGCAGGTCGGGAGACCGACCCACCACGAAACCGCTGGTGGCGGCGATGATGAGCGTCTGCATGGGATGGCGTTGTATCCAGGGGCGCACGCCGACCCGGGCCGCGGTCGCCCGCAGCCGGGCTTTCGCCATCTCCACCGTCAACGGCTCATTCGCTGACCGATCCACAGCAGACCTCCCGCTATTACCACGGTCGTTACGCCGGTGAGCAACGCCGCCGCCGTGCCCCCCAGGCTCACCGCCAGGTATTGGTACAGGCCCCAAAGGCAAAGACACAACCCGCCCGCGGCCAGCAGGCCGGCGAGCGCAAACAGCACCAGGGAGCCTCCCAGGCGCGCCGTCGAACGCCGCAATGCCCGCCCCTCCGCTTCCAGCAGGTCGGCCACCGCGACAATAAACTCCGCGAGGCTGTTCAGCGTCGCCCGCCCAGGTCCATGAGTTTGGCGATCACGAAGCCGACACCGAAAGCCGCCAGGACACTGCCCAGGGGGTGCTCGCCGACCTGGCCCTCGAACTCGCCCACGCGCTTTTCGCCGTAGTCGCGGGCTTCATTGACCTTGCGCCGCAGCTCCTCGCGAGCCTGCCGGATTTCGTCATGAATCCGGGCGTTGGCGTCGTCGACCTTGTCCGCGGCCACGCCCTTGACGGCCCGGGTCAGATCCGCGACATCCGCTCGCAGCTTGCCGATGTCGGCTTTGAGGGTCTCCAGTTCTTTTGCCAGTGCGTCGTCTGCCATGTTGGGACTCCTTTTGTTGGATCAACAGTCCTGAACCAAGTATAACCCCAAGTACGGGCAACCGCAGGCGCCCTTAAAATTCCCTGGTGTACAATGTCATCTACGAAGTGCAGACAATCGAGGAGTTGAGACATGTCTATAGAGAGAGCAATGTTCGCCTTTGGCGGTGTCATGGTGATGCTCACGTCGCTGCTCGCGCTGTTTCACAGCCCTTACTGGACGTGGTTCACGCTGTTTATCGGCTTCAACTGCCTGCAAAGTTCGTTTACCGGGTTCTGCCCGCCGACCATGCTGATGAAAAAACTCGGCATGAAGACCGAGGCGCAGCTGGCACTGGAACACGCCGCCGGCCACGGCTGACGCCGGCAATTGCTCCGGCCGAAGGCTGTAGCGCACCACAACAGGGCTTCACAGGACGACCCCCGGGAACCATGCACAGCTTAGCCCTGAATATTTTTGTCGGCGTCGTCTCCCTGTTGTTTCTGTATTTCTTTTCAACGACGAAATTAACGATTATCGCAAACCGGCTATTCCCGGCAGCGAACACCGACACCTCCCACATCTACTGGATATACAGGAACAAATGGCTGATCCGGCTGACAGACCAGAAACCATTGATTTCGGCAATCCTGCTTTTCCAGTACGACAAGCTTGTTGAACGAATCGTCTCACAGCTCCAAAGCTCGGCGCTTCAACACAAAAACGTCATACAGGTATCCTGCGCATTCGGCGATGTCACGACAAAGATCGTGGCCGAATGCCATAAACAGGGCGCCGGTGAGATAGTCATAAGCGACATCATAGAAAACGAACTGTCACACGTGAAAAACAAGCTGGGCGATGGTCGGCAGTCCTGCACCTTCGTCCGGGAAGATGCGTTGCACATGCAGCATGCAAACGATTCGTTTGATGTCGTCATCATGTTCTTTCTGCTGCATGAACTGCCGAGAAAGAAGAAACACCAGGCGCTGAAGGAGGCTTCGCGCATTCTGAAACCCGGCGGCAAGCTGATTATCGGAGAGTTTCACCAACCGACGTCGCTGCTGCTGAAAGCCTGGGGATGGGTGTATTTCAAGACCTTCGAACCCTATGCGCTGCAAATC
>JASFNS010000124.1:0-6220 GCA_050116915.1 Thiogranum sp.
TCGCCCTGGCACTGTTGGAAGCAGCAACCAACCTGCGGGTTCCGCGCATCGTATCCAGACTGAGAACCGGTAGTGACGGCGACCCGACCGAAGGCTCGCTCGGCATCGCCTTCAAGGCCCGCTGCGGCTTCGAGGCCGAGCGTGGCTGGCGTATAGCCGTTGCGCTGATGCTCATTGTCAGCCTGCTGATCTATCCAAAGACGCTGTGGTTTTTTCCCTGGTTCATGGGCTTTGCCATTATGGGTGCCGGCGTCAGCGGCGTTTGCCCGGTCTTTCTGGCGTTGAAATGGGCCGGCCTGAAATAACCACGGATCTTCCCGATACGCTCGAACACGGTATCCATATCGGCTTACCGCTGAAGATTACGGGTATCGTGTTCTGGGGACTGGTGGCTATCGGGCTGGTACTGGCCGCTGAAACCATGCACTGGCTGCATGGCGACATGGAGGCACACCAGTCCACCACCGTCCGCCAGGCCGAGCTCATGCTCCGTGTACTGTTGGAACGCAGCGCCACCGGTGAATCGGATGCAGTGATGCGGCAGCTCGATCTTATCACCGCCAATACTGATATCGCCGGCATTTCGGTCCAGAGAGGCCTGGACAGATACGTGGCGGGTGACGTGGGCCCGACCCTCACCCAGTACGCCAACAGTTTCGAAATTACCGGTGCCACCGGATCGCCCGAACCGATCGAATTATCGGTGTGGCTGCTGCCCATCGAGCAGGTGCTGACGCCACAGAAAAAACGCCTGATGATAGAAATGGGTATGCTGGTTTTCCTGTTCGGCACCATACTGCAGTGGATCCTGCAGAAGCTGCTGACCACACCGATAACCCGCATGGTGTATGCGGCGCAGCACTGCAGTCAGGGTGAGGCCGCGCAGTTCGACGAGAAGCGCAGCGACGAGTTCGGTTACCTGGCCCGGTTTATCAACCGGGCCCTCAACAGCCTGACGCAACGCCAGAGCGAGGTAGTATCCGCGCTGGAGCGTGCACAGGCGTCTGAACAGGCATTATCCGAAGAGAAAGAGCGCGCCGAGGTCACCCTGCACTCGATTGCAGAAGGCGTTATAACCACGGACGAAACCGGGCGCATACAGTACATGAACCCGGTTGCCGAAACGCTGACCGGCTACACACAGGAAGAGGCGACGGGGATGTCGATCGCCCGGGTGTTGCAGCTCAGGGACGAGCACAACGGCCGACCGGTGGATTCGTCGGTCTTTGGTTGCCTGCGCAGCAACGACGTTGCGCGCGCGCTGTCGGGCAGAATTCTCGTGCAGCGCAATGGCAATGAGATTGCAATCGAGGAGAACGCCGCGCCAATCCGTGATGGCAACGGGCTAACCATGGGCGCTGTACTGGCTTTCGCCGACGTCAGCCAGAATCGCGAACTGACTCGCAGACTTTCATATCAGGCCAGTCACGATACTCTTACCGGTTTGTTCAACCGACGCGAATTCGAAAGACAATTGCGTATCGCACTGCACAATGCGGCCGAGCAAAATACGCTCATTACCCTGTGTTACATGGACCTCGACCAGTTCAAGCTGGTCAACGACACCTGCGGCCACGTTGCCGGCGACGAGCTGCTGCGACAGCTGGCACACACCCTGAAACACGAGCTCCGCGACAGCGACACGATTGCCCGGCTCGGTGGTGATGAATTCGGTGTGCTGCTGCAGGGCTGCACCCTCGAGGATGCCGGCCGCCTGGCGTCCAAGCTGCGCAAAGCGGTGCGCGAGCACCACTTTACCTGGGACGGCAAAACATTCGAAGTCGGTGTCAGCATCGGAGTGGTGCCGCTTTCAGCCAACACCGGCGGTGTGACCGAGGCGCTCAGCGCCGCGGACGTAGCCTGCTATGCTGCGAAAGAAGGTGGCCGTAACCAGGTGCACGTGTATGAGTCCGACGATGACGAACTGCAACGCAAGCGCAGCGACATGCAATGGGTCAGCCGGATTCGACAGGCGCTGAAAGAGGATCGCTTCCAGCTTTACCAACAACCCATTGTCGCGGTTAACTCGGCCGACCCGCTGCTTGCCGAACACCACGAGGTGCTCATTCGGATGCTGGACGAAGAGGGCAGACTGCTGGCGCCTGGCCAGTTCATGAGTGCCGCCGAGCAGTTTGGTCTGATGGCGGACATCGACCAGTGGGTACTGCGGAACACATTGAACTGGCTGACAGCCAGCGGTGAACGGGGCTCGCGCCGGCTGGCAATCAACCTGTCAGGACAATCTCTTTCCTCACGCGCCTTCCTCGACACCGTTACGGATATTTTCACCGCCTCGCGGGTCAACGCAAAACGAATCTGTTTCGAGATCACCGAGACCGCCGCCATCGCCAACCTGGATAATGCCATGCGCTTTATCACGGCATTGAAAGCTATGGGTTGTGAATTTTCGCTGGATGACTTCGGCAGCGGGATGTCGTCGTTTGCCTACCTGAAAAATCTGCCTGTAAATTACCTGAAGATAGACGGCAGTTACGTGCGCGACCTGGTCCACGACCGCGTTGACCGCTCCATGGTCGAAGCCGTCAACCAGATCGGTCATGCCATGGGCATGCAGACCATTGCCGAGTTCGTGGAGGATTCGGCGACCCTGGGCGCGCTGGCCGCAATCGGCGTCGACTATGCGCAGGGTTACGGCATCGCCAGGCCAAGACCGCTCGACGAACTTTGCACTGCGAGGGTCATGCCCTTGCGCAAGGCGTAGCAGCGACGCGGCTGGTCCACCCGGCATTCTTCTAGCCTGCTGTTTCGGCGTCTGCGGCAGCGAGGCCTGCAGCCAGGTCCGGATACATGAGCTGTACGCCGAGCCGTTGGCACATGCGCCGATTGTCGAGCCGCTTGGATTCACCCAGAAATGACAGCATGGAGGCGCTCAACACGCGCTCGGCTTCGGCGCGTGGAACCACCGGGGGACGTGGCAGACCGAGCCGATCGGCGACCTGGTTGAAATAATCGGTCATCGTCGTGGGGTGGCCATCGGAAACATTGTAGGCCTCGCCGGATTGACCCTGGCGCATGGCGGCAATACACACGCGCGCCAGATCATCGGCGTGAATCCGGTTGGTGAAGGGCGAATCGGCCTCGGCAAGCACCGGCAGGGCATCCCGCAGACGCTTTACCGGCAGGCGGTCGTGGGCATAGATTCCGGGCACCCGCAGTATCACTACCGGCACGCCGGTCTGCTCGCTCCAGCGCAACCAGCGGCGCTCGGCATCCAGGCGGCGGCGACCGCGGTCGGTACCCGGACGCAGCGGTGCATCTTCATCAATCCAGGCGCCGGCGCAGTCCCCATAGACAGCGCTGGTACTGATGTATACGACGCGGGTCGGCAGGTTGTCGCCCTGCAGCAGCTCGCACACAGCGGCAACGCGAGTGTCGCTGTCACCCCGCGACGGCGGCGGGGCAAAATAGTAGACCTCCCGACCGCTTGCCGGGAGCTGCGCGACGCTGGGCGATGCGTCCAGATCCACCTGCCTGGCGTCGATTCCCAGTGACCGCAACTTGCCGGCGCTGGTGGCGGTCTGTACCAGCCCGGTCACCGCGACCCCCGGGAGCGCACCCGCCACCCGTCGTCCGATGTCACCGCAACCAATGATTAACACAGCATTCATACGTTTACCCGACTGCCGAAATCTAAGAGAATGCAAGGCTTTGTAATTGGAAACCAGCATGAACTTCCAGGTCACCATAGCATCCAGCGAGCACCAGTTCCCGGTCGAGAACGGGCAGTCGATACTCGACGCCGCCCTGGAGCACGGCATAGGGCTGCCCTATGGCTGCCGCAACGGCGCCTGCGGATCCTGCATAGCGCGACTGGTTTCCGGCAGCATACATTATCCCGATGGCGAACCGGATGCACTGGAAGGACATTCGGGCGAAAACCCGGTTGTCATCTGCAAAGCCCATCCTGACAGCGACCTGGTAATCGATGCACGCGAAGTGCAGGCGGTACCCGATATCACCATTAAAACACTACCATGCCGCGCCGAACACCTGCAGCGGCTGTCGCACGATGTCATGCAGGTGATGCTCAAACTGCCTGAAAGCGAGCGTCTTCAGTTCCTCGCCGGTCAGTACATAGAGTTCATTCTCAAGGACGGCCGCCGGCGCGCGTTTTCCATCGCCAACGCGCCGCACCGCGACGACTTTCTGGAACTGCATATCCGCCACATTCCAGGCGGCTCCTTTACCGGTCACGTGTTCGACGAAATGAAAGACCGGGCGCTGTTGCGTATCGAGGGGCCGCTGGGCTCGTTTTACCTGCGCGAGGAATCGCCTCGCCCGATCATCATGATGGCCGGCGGCACCGGTTTCGCACCGCTTAAAGGCATGCTGGAACACGCGTTTTATATCGGCTTCGACAGGCCCATACACCTGTTCTGGGGAGCCCGAGCGCAACGCGACCTGTACATGGACGATCTGCCCAGGGCCTGGGCGCGGGATAACCCGCAGTTCACCTATACCGCGGTACTGTCGGAACCCGACCAAAGCGGCGCACCCTGGAAGGGAAGCACCGGCCTGGTGAACGAAGCGGTGCTGCGTGCCTATCCACAACTGGACACGTTCGATATCTATATGAGCGGCCCGCCGGCGATGATCGAAGCAGCCATGCCGCAATTCGCCGCCCACGGCGCGCAGCTGGAGCATATGTACTCCGATGCCTTCGAGTTTGCGCAGGACGTACTCGACAAAATCAATCGGAACGCGTGATCGCCATGAGCTGGTCACTCTCCGCCGGCGCCGACGGTACACGCGAGACACTCTCGCTGCCGAGCGCCAGACCCTTGCGGTAGCACTCCGCAGCCTTTTCGGGCTCGTCGATCTGTTCCAGCAACGTTGCCAGCAGGCGATACGCCTCGGGCGTCGGCTGGTGGCTGATGCTGGCTTCCAGATAACTGCGCGCCTTCCCCCACAAATGATTGCGCAGACTGATTTTGGCCAGCGCCAGCAATAAAACGGGATCTTCCGGATGTTTCTCCAGCCACCGCTCGCCCTGCGATTGTTGCTCGGCAATATCCGTGTCCCGAACGTCGCCAAACAGATACACCAGGCGCTGGTCCCAGTGTCGCCCGAGGTGTTCACGCAGCAGCTGATTGGCCCGGTTGTGTGCGCCGAGACGCACCAGCTGTTCTATGTACACGGCCAGTAAGGCCGGATCCTGCTGCACCGGGGGAGGCAGCTGTTTCCAGCCGGCGTTCAACCCGTCGAGATCACTGGCAGACGAAAACGCCAGCACCTGTTCCCGGTAAACCTGCACCGCCAGCTTCTGCCAGCGCGTATGATCGAGCACCTGGGCCCGGCGTAACGCCGGCAACAGCTCGCGCAACCGTGGCCAGTCCTGTTGCTGCAGGTATAACTGCATCTCCAGCCGCAGCGTGGCGGGGTTGTTCGGCAACAGCTTGTGCAGGCGCGCCAGCGTGGTCTGTGCCTGGTCGCTCTGCTTATTGGCCAGCTGCAGTTCCGCCTGGTGAATAAGAACGCTCGGCTCGGCCTGGGGCTGACGCTTCAGTGCCAGTTGCAGATACTGGTCGCGGCGCTCGTCAGCACCGAGCTGGCTGGCGGCGTGCGCCGCTGACAGGTAGGCCTGAAGCGGCGCCTGGCCCGACTTCAGCAACCGTGCAAGCCGCCGCTCGGCGCGTTCGACACGCCCTTCGGAAAGCGCCTGGGTGGCTTCATCGAACCACCGCTGCAGGCGTCGGTCATGGCGGCGCTGTTCCCAGCGGTGAACCCGCACCGGCACATGCCAGAGACCGGCCAGCCCGCGCAACCCGAAATAGGCCAGCAGCAGAACCACGGCGAACACCAGCAGCGAGGTCTCCACGCTGTATTTGCCGTAACCGATGAGCACGTAGCCAGGGTCCGGCAATGCCACCAGCGCCACCGTCACCGAGCCGATCAGGACCACCAGAGCCAGCAGCAACCATTTCACTGCGATGACCCGGTGCTGTCTGGTTGATCGGTTGCCTGCGGCTGCGCACCACTGTCCGTGGCTTCTTTACCCGGAACAACGGGCAACACTTCCTGCCGTTCGCTGAGCTGCATTTGCTGACGCAATAGGCGCAGCGCGCCGGATACATCGGGCAGCTTCGGGCTTATATCGACCGAGGCGATAGCTTCGAGCCGGCTTTTCAGCTGCTGCACGCTGGTGTCAGCCGGGTCGAAATAGCCGCCCAGCCATTCATCCGCCGTGTGCAACGCCGCC
>JASFNS010000125.1:0-6193 GCA_050116915.1 Thiogranum sp.
AGTCCACCGCCGAGCACATCAAGCAGCAGATCGGCTCCGCCTACCCCGGCGCGGAAATGAAGGAGCTGGAGGTCAAGGGCCGCAACCTGGCCCAGGGCGTGCCGCGCAGCTTCACCCTGAACAGCAACGAGATCCTGGAGGCGCTGCAGGAGCCCCTCGCCGGCATCGTCGGTGCAGTGAAAACTGCGCTGGAACAGACACCGCCGGAACTCGGCGCAGACGTCGCCGAGCGCGGCATCGTGCTCACCGGCGGCGGCGCACTGCTGCGCGACCTGGACCGGCTGCTGATGGAGGAAACCGGGCTGCCGGTGGTGGTTGCCGACGACCCGCTGACCTGCGTGGCCCGCGGTGGCGGTCGCGCCCTGGAACTGCTCGATGAGCGTGGTGGAGACGTGTTCGCGGTGGAATAAGCATCCCGCGGCCGCGCACACTGCCGGCCGGGCGACACAGGTGCCATCGCAAGGCGCCCCGGGAAAGTCTGACCAGACGGCGCTGCCGGGCCTTGCCGGCACACACCCGGCAGTAGCCGGGCAGCGCCATCAGGACGCGCCGGCAGTGATCGAGTTCGAGGAAGAGGTCCACTATTAAACAGATTTTTACAGCCGGCCCCCCCCTGTTTGCCCGCTTGCTGGTTCTGGCCTCACTCTCTCTTGTCCTGATGACAGTCGATCACCGCCAGCATCATCTGGACGATGTGCGCGCGGCCCTGTCGGTACTGGTCTATCCGCTGCAGTTGCTGGTGGACCTGCCCGGCACGACCAGCGAATGGTTCCGCGAATCACTGTCCACCCGACGCGACCTCCAGGAGGAAAACGCCAGCCTCCGCACCCAGCAGCTGGTACTCAATACCCAGCTGCAGAAGCTCGAAGCACTGGAAGCGGAGAACATGCGCCTGCGCGCCCTGCTGGACTCGTCCTTTCAGGTCGGCAAGCGCCCCATGCTCATTGCCGAACTACTTTCGGTCGACATGGATCCCTACCGTCACCAGATCGAAATCAACAAGGGCAGCCTCGACCATCTCTATAACGGTCAGCCACTGCTCGACAGCCAGGGCATCATGGGACAACTGATTCATGTCGGCCCGTTCACCGCAACCGCCATGCTGATCACCGATCCCAGCCACGCCATCCCGGTGCAAATCAATCGCACCGGATTGCGCACCATCGCCCTGGGCACCGGCAGTATCGACCGGCTGGATCTGCCGCACATCCCCACCAACGCGGACGTCCGTGTCGGCGACCTGCTGGTCAGCTCCGGACTGGGCGGTCGATTCCCGCCCGGTTACCCAGTGGCCGAAGTGACCTCGGTCGAACAGGACCCGGGCAACACCTTTTCGACCGTGGAGGCGCGTCCGCGGGCCAATCTCGACCGCAGCCGCGAGGTCCTGCTGGTGTGGCCGCCCAAGCTGCTGGAACCGGAGGCGGGACCTGCTGCGGGCGCCGCTGCCACGCCGGACAAAGCCACCGAAGGCGACACCGGCGGTGACAAGGCACCATGACGCTCACCCGGCACCACGGCGGCGTCATCATCGTGCTGAGTTTCGCGGCCGCCATGCTGTTGACCATCATTCCGCTACCCGACGGCCTGCGCACGCTGCGTCCCGACTGGGTGGTGCTGACGCTGATCTTCTGGTGCCTTGTGCTGCCCTACCGGGTCAGCGTCGGCTCCGGCTTCCTCGCCGGCCTGCTGCTGGACGTGCTGAACGGCACCCTGCTCGGAGAGCACGCGTTGTCACTCAGCATCATCGCCTACCTGTGTGTGCGCCTGCACCAGCGTATCCGGGTCTATCCCATGTGGCAGCAGGCGCTAACGGTTATGGTCTTTCTCGTCCTGCACCAGCTGCTCACCCTGTGGATCGACAGCGTCATCGGCCGCCCCCTGCCCTCGCTGGGCTACTGGCTGCCATCGCTTGTGGGGGCCGCGCTCTGGCCGTTTATCTTCCAGCTGCTCACATCGCTGCGTATCAATTTTTCGGTTCAGTGAGGCATTTCGTTGCGGGTTACGATCAAGGACTACCTGTTTGAAAGCCACCTGTTCATGCAGCGCTCGGTGCAGGCGCTGGTGTTCGCCGGGCTGCTGATCGCGATCCTGGTCGGGCGCCTGGTATACCTGCAGGTCGTCGCGCACGAGCACTTCATCACGCTATCCGACGACAACCGCATAAAGATCCTGCCGTTGCCGCCCAATCGCGGCCTTATCTTCGATCGCAACGGCATCATTCTCGCAGACAACCTGCCCTCCTACCGGCTGGAAATCACCCCCGAGCAGATTCACAATATGTCGGCGACACTGGATGAGCTGGCCAGGCTGATCGAAATCCGCGATGTCGACCGCAAGCGTTTCGACAGGCTGCTCGCCCGCACGCCGGCCTTCAAACCCATTCCGCTGCGTTTTCACCTCAGCGACGAGGAAGTTGCCCGGTTCGCCATTGACCGCCACCGCTTTCCCGGCGTGGACATTGTCGCCGGCTTGTCGCGCCACTACCCGCACGGTCCGCTGGCGGCTCACGCGGTAGGCTATGTGGGACGCGTGGATGAACGCGACCTGCAAAAGATTGACGCCTCCAACTACAGCGGCACCACCCATATCGGCAAAGTCGGCGTGGAAAGGACCTACGAAGACACGCTGCATGGGACTGTCGGCTACCGGCAGGTGGAAACCAACGCCGAGGGACGCGTGCTGCGCACGCTGGTGCGCACGCCGCCGGTCCCGGGGGAAAACCTCTACCTCACACTGGACGCCGAATTGCAGCATGTGGCCGAACAGGCATTCGGCGACCGCACCGGCGCGGCTATCGCCATCGACCCCGACAGCGGCGCGATCCTGGCATTTGTCAGCGAACCGACCTATGACCCCAACCTGTTCGTCAACGGTATCGACACCGATACCTACAAGGCATTGCAGGACGACGACAACCAGCCGCTTTTCAACCGCGGCCTGCGCGGCCAGTACCCGCCGGGCTCGACACTCAAACCCTTCGTCGGACTGGGTGGCCTGGAAACGGGTATTACCAGCGAATCCGCGCATACCTTCTGCCCCGGTTACTACCAGCTGCCGGGCAAGGACCGCAAGTACCGCGACTGGAAACGCGGCGGCCACGGCACCGTCGACCTGCGCAGCGCCATTGCCCAGTCGTGCGACGTGTATTTTTACGATCTGGCTCTGTCGATGGGTATAGATCGCCTGCACGACTACCTGGCGCAGTTCGGCTTCGGCAAACGCACGGGCGTCGACATCAGCGGCGAATTGCCCGGTCTGCTGCCGTCTCGTGAATGGAAGCGCGCCATGCGCAACCAGCCCTGGTTCCCGGGAGAAACGCTGATCACCGGCATCGGCCAGGGTTTTATGCTGGCCACACCGCTGCAACTGGCCAGCGCTACGGCGACGCTGTCGGAATACGGCCGGCGCATGAAACCACACATTGTCGCGTCAACCCAGAAAAGCGACGATCCCGAGCTGGCGCCGGTGATGAACGATCCGGTAATGTATATTCCCATAGAGGACCGCGAGCACTGGCACGCCGTGATCGACGCCATGCACCAGGTTGTACAGGGACAACACGGCACGGCACGCAAGGTCGGCCGGGGCGCACCCTACACCATTGCGGGCAAAACCGGGACGGCGCAGGTCTTCGGCCTGAAGCAGGAGGAAAAATATGACGCCGCCAAGCTGGAGGAAAAACTGCGCGATCACTCACTGTTCATTGCTTTCGCGCCCGTCGATGACCCGAAAATCGCTGTGGCGGTCATCGTCGAGAACGGCGGTAGCGGCAGCGCCGTCGCCGCCCCGATTGCGCGCACCATCATGGATGCCTACCTGATCAAACCGGACACACCATGAGCACACTCCTGGACAGCCACCGCGAAGACGCCAGCCGGCGGGACTGGCAGCATATCCTGCACCTCGACGCCATGCTGTTGTTCAGCCTGCTCGCGCTGTCCACGCTCGGCCTGTTCGTGCTGTACAGCTCGGCTGGCGGCGACGATCAGCTGGTATTGCGCCAGTGCATCCGCCTCGCCATCGCCTTTGGCGCGATGGTCATCGTCTCCCAGCTGCGTACTCAGTGGTTGCAACGCTGGACACCCTGGCTCTACAGCGTGGGTCTGCTGTTGCTGATCGCGGTGCTCGCCGTCGGTGATGTCGGCAAGGGCGCGCAACGCTGGCTGGATCTTGGCTTCGTGCGCTTCCAGCCTTCGGAAATGATGAAACTCGCGGTGCCCATGATGGTCGCCTGGTACCTGTCAGACAAGCGCCTGCCGCCCTCACCGGGCCGGCTTGCGATCGCCGGGGCGCTGATCGTGGTACCGGTATTGCTCATCGCCAAGCAACCGGATCTGGGCACCGCCTTGCTGATTGGCAGTGCGGGCTTCTTCGTGCTGTTCCTCGCCGGCCTGTCCTGGAAGCTCCTGGGCGGCCTGACGGTGCTGGCCGGCGCCGGCGCGCCGGTATTGTGGCATTTCATGCGCGACTATCAGCGGCAGCGGGTTATCACCTTCCTGAATCCCGAGCAGGACCCGCTGGGCGCGGGTTATCACATTATCCAGTCGAAAATCGCCATCGGCTCGGGCGGGCTGTTCGGCAAAGGCTGGCTGAACGGCACCCAGGCGCACCTTGAGTTTCTGCCGGAACGGTCCACCGACTTCATTTTCGCCGTACTGGGCGAAGAATTCGGCCTGTTCGGCATTGGCGTATTGCTGGTTATCTACAGTTTCATCATCGTCCGCTGCATTTACATCGCCACCCAGGCGCAGGATACCTACAGCCGGCTGCTCGGTGGCAGCCTGGCAATGACGTTTTTTATCTATATCATTGTCAATACCGGCATGGTGACCGGGCTGCTGCCCGTCGTAGGCCTGCCGCTGCCCATGGTAAGTTACGGTGGCACGTCGATGGTGACGCTGATGGCCGGTTTCGGTATCCTCATGTCCATCCATACACACAGGAAACTGCTACCTACATAGGGAAACGCGGTGTCAATAAAGCGAAGTACAGTTATGTGGTTGAGCCTGGTGGCAGGCCTGCTGATCGCAACCCCGGGTTGCGCGGGCGATTTTCAGGACAACCCCCAGGTCACGTCGTTTATCGACGAGATGGTCAAGAGTCACGGTTTCGAGCGCGAACAGCTGGTGGCGCTGTTTGACCAGGCCAGGAAACGCGAGGATATTCTCGAGGCCATCGCGCGTCCGGCTGAGAAAACCAAGCCCTGGTACGAGTACCGCAAGATTTTCGTCACACCGGAGCGCATCGAAGGCGGCGTCGAATTCTGGAAAGACAATGCCGCCAGACTGGAGCGGGCCGGGAAACATTTCGAGGTCGATCCGGCCATGATTGTCGCCATTATCGGCGTGGAAACCCGCTATGGCAGGCACACCGGTTCCTACCGGGTGATCGATGCGTTGTCGACACTGGCGTTCGACTATCCGCCGCGCGCCAAGTTCTTCCGTTCGGAACTCGAACAATTCCTGATCCTGACGCGCGAGGAAGATGTCGATGCCACGACGGTAAAAGGCTCCTATGCCGGTGCCATGGGCTACGGCCAGTTCATCCCCTCCAGCTACCGGAACTACGCGGTCGACTTCAGCGGCGACGGCAAACGCAACCTGTGGAACGACCTGGATGACATCATCGGCAGCGTAGCCAACTATTTTCACCGCCACGGCTGGACCGCCGGTGCGCCGGTGGCCGCGCGGGTCACCGGCGGACTGCCCGTCGACGGCGTCGAAGTCTCCGACGACCTGAAACCGGGAAAGACCACAGCCGGCGACTTTTTCGCCAAGGGGGCTGTGACCAGCCCGAAGCTGCCTGCCGATCTGCCGGTGGCCCTGCTGGAACTCGAACAGGCCGATGGCCCCGAATTCTGGCTGACCGGCAACAATTTCTATGTGATCACGCGCTACAACCGCAGCCCGCTGTATGCAATGGCTGCCTACCAGCTAAGTGAAGCGATACGCGATGCTTACCGGAAAGACGCTCGCTGACAGGGCGCACGGCGCTTGCGGGCCTGCACTGGTCGGCCTGGCGCTGCTGGTCAACGGCTGCGCCAGCGACCCCCAGGCGGGCCGCTATGCGCAGGCCCACGACAGCGCACCACAGCGGCATATCAACCTTGCGGATGTCAAGGACGCGGTGCCCAGAGCCGAGCCGCCCAGCCGCTACGGGAACCCGCGGACGTACGTGGTTCGAGGCAGCCGCT
>JASFNS010000126.1:0-6173 GCA_050116915.1 Thiogranum sp.
GCCGTGGTGACATGTTTGAGATTCAGCGTCAAGGTTCCCGAAACGTCCGGGTGAACGATCATGTTGTCGCTGGTGCCTTCCACCAGGCTCATGAAGAACTGGCGCGCGGGTACCTCGTTGACCGAGACATCGAATGTCGGCACAAGTGGATTGAGGTTGCCAAGCGTGGCGCCGGCCGGTGGTAACAGCGCCTGCTGTACCGCTTCGGGTGGCACAACAGCCGCGGTGTCGCCGCGCGGTTGCCATTCTTCCAGGGCCTGTTTCACCTTCGGCAGGTCCGGCTTGTCTTTTGGCGGCAGCGCCTGGCAGGCGCTTAGCAGCACAAGCAGTACACCCAGGGTGACAATTTTCATACGCGACTTCCTGTTCACGGGTTAAGCTTTCTTATTGGTTTAGGCCACAAATGCAAAGTCAAGGTACGTTTGCCGGTGTTCAGAACAACCTGTGACGGCCGGATGCTCACCACCCGCGCCGTACCGATGCGGTCGCCCTCCCTGACGCGGGTACCATTGATCACGGCAATGCGACGCTCGGCGGACGACAGAATTGATTGCAACGCCCAGTCCGACGTACCGCCGCTGTGCCGGTTGCCAAAGTACAGCGCCGGATCCGTCGGTCGTGTCGGGTCCTGCAGGGCGGAAGCATTCATGGTGGCCATGACGGTCATCAGCAACAGGGCCGGGAGCAGGCGTTTAACCATGGGCCGCCCCCAGTGTGTAAAGTTGCAGGCGGGTCTCTGCATGGGGATATTCGGTGGACTGGAAGTTCACCTGTCGCCAGAAGAATTTCCACGGCAGGCTTTCCAGGCTGGTCAGGTACTTCAACACTTCGAGGTAGCCGCCCTTGACGACCATATCCACCTGGTAGCGGGCAAGCCCGGGGCTATCCGCCGCTGCACCGGTGCTCATGTCGCCGAGCGGTTCGGTGCTGGCAGAGAGCGCGGCCAGTCGCAGGCCGGCGTGGCGGCCGAGCAGCTGCTCGAGTACCTTTGCCGCCTGTGCAGGCTCGACCAGGGCACCGAGCTGGTTCATGACGCGTGCATTGAGCTCGGCAAGTTCGGTACGCAGCTGGTCGCGGCGCTGGTTCCTCGGTGCGAGCGGATCAGCGGCGCTGTTTATGCTCAACAGGCCAGCGTTCTGCTGCAGGCTGTTGAGCCTGATTTCGAGATCGGCAATCTGTTGTTCGGCGACCTGTTGTGCTTTCAGCGTGGGTTGCAACCAGAGATTGTCCACCAGCAGAAACATGACGGCTATGCCGGCGGCCATTAACAGGATGCGTTCGCGCAGTTCCAGGGTGTCGACCCGGTCCAGCCACGGCTGCAGACGCGCTTTAATCGCTAGTTCCATGCGGCCTGTCCCTGGAAGTTGCGCAGCACAAACTGAATTTCCGGTCGATCCGGATCGATACGGTTCATCGCCACGGCTTCAAAGGCCGTTTTGGACAGGCCCTTGTGGCGTTCCAGTTGCTGCAGGTACTTCGGGACCAGCCTGGCGTCCAGCGTTATCCCACGGATTTCGATGCGGTTGCTGTCGTTAACCGTGACGCCTTCCAGCCAGAGGCCAGGCAGGCGCTCTTCGGCCAGCGCGCGGAACTGCGCGGCGAAGCCGTTTTCATGTTGGGTGACCAGCTGGTCGAACCGGGTGAGCAGCAGGTTGCGCTGGTCGATGTCTTGCTGCAGTTGATCGATCTCGCTGTCGAGCGCTTCGGTATCCGGCGTGCGCTGACCGTCCTTGATCTCGCCCAGTTGCTGTCCCAGGCTGGCAACCTGAGTTTCCAGGGCCTGCGCTGTCGCAGTCATGTCGGCGAGCGTCCAGCGGGCGTGTCCGAGAACGATCAACAACAGCACCAGTACGGCGGCCGCTATCTGCAGCAAGGTGGTCGCGGAAAACACGATCGCCTGTTTACGGAATACCGGCTGGTAGAGATTGATCTGTTGGTGCATGGCCATCCCGGCGCGCTAAGCCCGTGTTCAGCGTCAAAAAATTGGATATTGCCGTGCCGCAGCTGACAGAATTCCAGCAGCGTCATGGTCGGCGCGGTTTTTCCGATGCCGCCCGGACACATTCGCCCGGCACATTGGCGCAGGTTTTCCCAGCATATTTACGCCTTTACATACACGCCGGCCCTTTAAACCGTCGTACAGGCGATTGATGTCAGTAACATTTTTTTTCATGGCGAAAGAAAACAAGCAAGAAACAGGCCGCTTGTATGGCAGTCAGGAAAACCGCGGCGTTGCAGCGCAAGGTCCAGCCAACGGGCTATTTATCGAGCTTGGACAGATACTTGCGAATTGGAAGCTGTCGGGCAGGGTGGCCGGTAGCCGCCGCCGTCGCAGGCCACCCGTCGGGTCGGGAGACCGAGCTCAGCAGGCCGACGGGCCGTTCAGCAGGAGGCTTCCGGTCAGCGCGGAAACGTCCGGCAAATGCTGTTGCGTGAGGTAGGTCTGAATACCTTGATTGAGTTTTCTGCAGAGCAGCGGGTCGTAAAACAGTGCGGTCCCAACGCCCACGGTGGTCGCGCCGGCGACCAGGAATTCGATCGCATCCTCGGCACTCGCCACACCGCCCTGGCCGATGATGGGAATGCCGTGCGGCTTGCACACCTGATACACCTGGTGGACCTTGAGCAGGGCGATGGGCTTGATCGCAGGGCCTGACAACCCCCCCTGGTTGTTGCCGATAACCGGGCGGCGGGTTTCGATGTCGATGGCCATGCCCATCAGCGTGTTGATAACCGCGAAGCCGTCGCTACCGGCGTCGATACAGCGCCGGGCGTTGTCGGCAATATCCGTCTGATTCGGTGACAGCTTGGTGATCAGCGGCTTGCGGGTCGCGCGGCGGCAGGCCTCCACCACTCTCGCTGACATGTCCGGATCGTTGCCGAAGGCCACGCCGCCTTCCTTGACATTCGGGCAGGAGATGTTGATTTCGATGGCATCGATCGGCGAATCATCGAAACGGCGGGTGACTTCGTAGTACTCCTCGACGGTCGAGCCGGAAACGTTGGCGATAAAGCGTGTTTCGTCGAAATCAAGCACCGGCAAAATCTCCCTGACGACATGATCCACGCCGGGATTTTGCAGGCCGATGGCGTTGAGCATGCCCATGGGCGTCTCGTAGACCCGGTGCGGCGGGTTGCCGAGCCTTGGCGCCAGGGTTGTGCCCTTGAGGCAGATGGCGCCGACATCGCGGTTGGAAAAACCCTTGACCCGGGTGTACTCCTCGCCGAAGCCGACGCAACCGGAGAGCAGCACCAGCGGCGAGTCCAGTTTCAGGCCGCAGAATTCAACTGACAGGGGATTGCCGGAATGTGTCATCGATTGCGTATTTGACCTTAAGCACGGACCAAAGGAAAGCGCCACTGATTATACCCGCAGTAGGAGCAGGCGCGTGGGCACGATACACTGCATGACATGTTACATGTCGTGCTTTTCCAGCCGGAGATTCCCCCCAATACCGGCAACGTCATCAGGCTGTGTGCGAACACCGGTAGTCGCCTGCACCTGATCGAACCGCTCGGCTTTGACATGGACGACCGCAAACTGCGACGCGCCGGGCTCGACTATCGTGAGTGGGCCAGCGTCTCGGTCCACGCATCGCTGCAGGCTTTTTGCGCGGCCGTCGAGCCATCGCGACTCTGGGCGGTTTCCACGCGTGGCACCCGTTGCTACAGCGAAGTCCATTACCAGGCCGGTGACGCACTGCTGTTCGGACCGGAAACACGCGGTTTGCCCCCAGAACTGCTGCAACAACTGGGCAGTACACAAATCGTGCGCCTGCCCATGGTCGCGGAAAGCCGCAGTCTGAACCTGTCAAACGCCGTGGCTGTGCTGGTATACGAGGCCTGGCGCCAGCAAGGTTTTCCTGGCGGAGCCTAGGGGCTGGTTCCGTCGGTGCTCGGTAACGGCCGGCGCCGCTGCCGTCTGCAGTCGCCTACTGCGTTTCCGGTTTTGACTCCCGCGCCAGCAGGTTGTCGACAGCAGCGGCCGCAGGTTCGCCATCAAACAACACCCGCCTGACCTCGTGGGTGATGGGCATTTCCACGCCGCAGCGTTCCGCCAGCGCATCCAGCTCCTTGGCCGTGTGCAGCCCCTCGACGGCCTGGCCGATGTCGGCAACGGCCTTGTCCAGCGCGACCCCGCGCCCCACTGCCAGACCGAGACGGCGGTTGCGCGACTGGTCGTCGGTACAGGTCAGCACCAGGTCGCCGACGCCCGCGAGTCCCATGAAGGTTTCCCGGTGACCGCCGAGGTGGGCGCCGAGGCGCATGATTTCGGCGAGGCCGCGGGTGATCAGTGCCGCCCGTGCGTTGGCGCCATAACCCAGGCCGTCGGAAATACCGGCGGCAATGGCCAGCACATTCTTGGCCGAGCCACCGAGTTCGACACCCACGGTATCCTCGCAGGTGTAGGCCCTGAAACGCAGGCAGTGAAACAGTGCCGCCACGGTGGTGGCGTAGTCGGTGTTCCTGGAGGCGACGGTAACGGCGGTTGGCAGGCCACGGGCCACTTCAGACGCAAAACTCGGTCCCGAGACCGCAGCGATATCCGCGTGCCCGGGTAGTTCTTCGTCGACGACCTGGTGCAGGAACTTGCCGGTGCCGGGCTCCAGACCCTTGCTGGCCCAGATGAGCTTGAATGTCGCTCCGAGGTGAGCGCGCGTCTTTTTCAGGACTTCGCGGAAACCGGCGCTGGGTACGACAACCAGCACGAACCCGGTGCCCTCCAGCGCGGAATGCAGGTCGGCGAATGCTGTCACCCCGTCCGGGAGGGAAATCCCCGGCAGGTAACGCCGGTTTTCGCGCTGCTGATTGAGCGCTTCGACATGCCCGCTGTCGCGGTCCCAGAGTTTTACCTCGTGGCCGTTTCGGGCGAGCAGCATCGCCAGCGCTGTGCCCCAGGAACCCGCGCCCAGCACGGTGATGGCCGACCCAACGCGTTCCGACATGATAAGCGTTTAGCCCTGCGCGGGCGAAACCATCTGGGTGTTCACATTCTTCTGGTTCTGCGCGTACACCGCCTCGAAGTTGATCGGCGACAGCAGCAACTGCGGGAAACCTCCTTTGGTCACCAGGTCGGAGACCGCTTCGCGCGCGAAAGGATAAAGCGTGTCCGGACAATAAGCGCCCAGCATATGGCCTTTCTGGGCTTCATCGAAGCCTTTGATCTCGAATATCCCCGCCTGCTGGACCTCGACAAGGAATCCGGTTTTGTCACCTTGTTTTGATGTCACCGTCAGGTGCAGCACCACTTCAAACAGGTCGCCCTCGAGTTGGCTTACGGACGTGTTCAGCTGAAGGTTTACTTCAGGTCTGAACTCCTGGGTAAAGATCGCCGGTGAGTTGGGTGTCTCGAAGGAAACGTCCTTCAGGTAGATCCGCACGATGCCAAAATGTGGGCCTGCGCCCGCCGCTGCCTGTGGGTTTTCGTCAGTCATGTTGTGTTTTGTCCAGTGGTGAATCTTAAAGAGAGCTATTTTGTGCTGACAGGCAGGTTGGCGCTCTGCCAGGCGGTAATGCCGCCGCTCAGATTGTACACGTTTTCAAAGCCGTGTTTTTTCAGGATTCCGCCAACGCCGCCGGTGCGGGTTCCCGAGCGGCAGTAGGCGATGAGCGGGACGTTTTTGAATTTGTCGAGCTCGGTGGCGCGTTCGGGCAATTGTTTCAACGGGATATGGATGGCCTCGGGAATGTGCCCCCCCTTGTATTCGCCATCATCACGGATGTCGAGAAACACGGCATTTTCGCGATTGCTCAGCTGGGTGGCTTCCACCGGGCCCACTGACTTGAGACCACTGGCGCGTCGGCTGATTTCAGTAAAGACCAGCGCAGCCAGGGTGCCCAGAAAGGCCAGCACAAGGACCGGGTGATTGCCGGTGAATTCGATGATACGGGCGAAATCCACGCTGGATTTCCTCTCGGTTGGACGGCGTACCAGCGCCTGGCTTAAACGGATTCCATGCTGCAGAAAACTTCCCGCATCATGCTGATCAGACGCAGGGTGCGGGAATCGCTGACCCGGTAATAGACGCGGTTGGCGTCTTTGCGCGAGGCCAGGATGCCCTTGTCGCGCAGGATGGCGAGGTGCTGGGAAATGTTGCTTTGCGACGTGCCGACGTGTTCGACAATGTCCTGCACGCTGACTTCCTGGTCGCCGAGGGTGCATAGAATCTTCA
>JASFNS010000127.1:0-6149 GCA_050116915.1 Thiogranum sp.
CGCGTTCTTCCCTGAGCGCCAGCACCGCGGCACGCGTCGGCGCCTGCGCCGGCCCGATCATGCGGATCTGCCCGCGATATGTTTTTCGATCTGCATATCGCTCAGGCGGGTCAGCTCCGTGACCGGCAGGCTCTGCAACAGGCTCCAGCCGATTTCCATGCTTTGCTCCAGTGTGCGGGCGCCCTCCTGGTTGACGAACTGCTGTTCGAAATGGTCACCGAAATCGAGAAACTCGCGGTCCACGTCATCCAGGCCGTCACGCCCCACCACGCTGGCGAGCAGGCGCACGTGCACCGCCTTCGCGTAGGCCGCATACAGCTGGTTGGCAAGGTCAGGATGATCGGGATGGGTATAACCCTCGCCGGTACCGTCTTTCATCAGGCGCGACAGGGACGGCAGGACCCTGACAGGAGGATAGATATCAGCACGGTCCAGATCGCGGTCGAGCACGATCTGGCCCTCGGTGATATACCCGGTCAGGTCCGGTATGGGATGAGTGATATCGTCCGCCGGCATGGTCAGAATCGGCATCTGCGTCAGCGAACCCGGCCGATCCTTGATGCTGCCCGCGCGCTCGAACAGGGTCGCCAGATCGGAGTACATATACCCGGGAAAGCCCTTGCGTCCGGGTACCTCGCCGTGACTGGCAGACACTTCGCGCAAGGCTTCGCAATAGTTGGTCATGTCGGTCATCACCACCAGCACGTGTCGGCCCTGGACGAAGGCCAGATATTCGGCCGCGGTCAGCGCATAACGCGGGCTCAGCAGGCGCTGGGTACTGGAGTCCGAGGCGAGATTGAGAAACAGTACCGTGTGCGCCAGCGCGCCGCTCTCCTCCATGGCATCGCGGAACTGTTGCGCCGTATCGTGAGGCACACCGATAGCCACGAACACAATGGCGAATTCTCCTGCAGCCGTATCGCGAATGTGCGCCTGGCGCACAACCTCGGTGGCGAGCCTATCGTGCGGCAGGCCGGCACTGGAAAAGATCGGCAGTTTCTGCCCGCGGACCAGGCTGTTCATCAGGTCGATGGTCGACACGCCGGTTTCGATATAATCGCTGGGCATGGCGCGCGCCACCGGGTTGATGGCAAGCCCGTCGATGCGCAGGTACTCGACGGCGGAAACCGGGGGACCGCCATCGATGGCACGCCCTACGCCGTCGAATACCCGGCCGAGAATGTCGGGACCGATAGCGAAATGCAGCGGTTTGCCCAGAAACCGCACCCGCGTACCCTTGAGGCTCAGCCCCGCGGTGGCCTCCAGCACCTCGATGGTAAGCCGGTCTTTATCCAGGGCGACGACACGGCCGAGGCGCACCTGCCCCGCGGCGTCTTCGACTTCGACGGCCTCGTTCAGGCCCACGTCGACGGTGCGTTTCAGGAACATCAGCGGCCCCTCGATACGGGTCGCGGTGTCCAGCGCAAAGATATCAGCCCGCATCGTCCTGGCTACTCCTGGTCAGGCCGGTAAAGTCAGCTTCCAGTTTCTCGCGAAGCCGGTCGAACTCATCCAGCGCCGCCGCGTCTATCTCCTCGCCCATGCGGCGAAGACGCCGCATCACCGGCAGCGCGGCGACCTGCGCGGGACTGACACCCTGGTCGACCGCACGCTCCGACACTTCTATGAAGCGTCCGATCAGCTGCATCATCGCTACCTGCTTTTCCGCCGCACAGAAGCGGTCGACACTCGAGAAGGCGGACTGGCGCAGGAACGACTCATTGATCAGCTCGGCGCACAACAGCACGTGCTGCTGACGCGCCGGCAAGGCGTCCTTGCCGACAATGCGCGCCATGCGCTCCAGACGTGCCTGCTGCTCGAGGAGATTCAGAAAAAGTCGCCGCAGCTTCGGCCACTCGGGATTCCCGTTCTGGCTCCAGAAGCGATTCAGCACCTCGGTGTCCGCCGAATACGACTGCAACGGGTGAATGGCAGGGTAGAAACGCGCCTGTGCACGCCCGGCGTCGAGGGCCCAGAAACACCGCACATAGCGTTTCGTGTGGATTGTCACCGGCTCGGAGAAGTCAGCCGACGGCGGACTGACAGCGCCGATAATACTCAGCGATCCGACTTCGCCGCTCAGGGTGCGGACGTGGGCGGCGCGTTCGTAAAAGTCCGCCTGGCGACTGCTGAGGTAGGCCGGGTAACCGGCTTCGCTGGGCAGCTCACCCAGACGGCCGGACACTTCGCGCAGGGCCTCCGCCCAGCGGCTGGTCGAATCCGCCATCAGGGCGACACGCAGGCCCTGGTCACGAAAATACTCTGCGACCGTGACGGCGGTGTAGATGCTTGCCTCACGGGCGGCTACCGGCATGTTGGAGGTATTGGCGATGATGACAGTCCGCTCCATCAGCGGGCGGCCTGCACGCGGATCCTCGAGCTGGGGAAATTCATGCAGGACGCCCGCCATTTCGTTACCGCGTTCGCCGCAACCCACGTAGATAATCACGTCCGCATCGCACCACTTGGCCAGTGTTTCCTGCAACACCGTCTTGCCGGTGCCAAAACCGCCCGGCATTGCCGCCTTGCCCCCGCAACCCAGCGGGAACAGGCTGTCAATCACGCGTTGCCCGGTGAACAGGGGATCGTTGATAGGTATCCGCGCGCTCACCGGGCGCGGGCGACGCACCGGCCAGTCGTGACACATCGTCACCGTTTGGGTATCGCCGGACGGCTTGCGCAGCACGCAGAGCGTCTCGTGGTCCAGGTAGTCACCGCGTTCGACAATATCCACCACCTCGCCTTCCGCCCAGGGCGGCGTAAGGCAACGCTGGGCGCGCGAGCCTTCGCCGCGAATGGTACCTATCAGTGCGCCACCGCCGATGCGGCTGCCGCGGCGCACCGTGGGGACAAACGCATAGCGCTGCTCGCTCCTCCAGCCGCGCGCGCCCGGCCTGATGTAGGTTCCCTGCTCGTGCAGCGGCCGCAGCAACCCGTCGTAGATGTGGCCCAGCAGCCCTGGACCAAGGCGCACGGACAGCTGGGCGCCGCTGCCGGCCACCTCGGCACCGGGCCGAAGGCCCGTGGTATCTTCATAGACCTGCAGGACGATTTCATCTTCGTCGATGCGAATCACCTCGCCGAGCAGCCGGTCTTCGCCAATCAGTGCGGCCTCATTCAGCTGAAAAGCTCGCAGTGGTCGCGCGTGCAACACCGGTCCGCTGAGCCGGGTGACAATCGCGTCAGCCACGCCCCGACACCTCTGCCACGACCGCCAGGAGCCGCGCCTCGATATCGCTGCGGTCACGCAGCAGGCCGTCGCAACTACCGTCGACGAGCGTGTCCCCCGCGCGCACGCAGATACCGGCGGGCAGCGATGACTCGGCGATGCAGACCGGTTCGGCACCGAGCAGCCCGCGCAAACGTTCTTTCACCACTTGCCGCTCCTGTTCGGGCCAGTCGGACGGGTGCTCGATTTGCCAGTCCTTGCCGACCAGTCGCTCAAGCGCCTGCTCGATCACTGCATCGACCCACGCGCGGCGTCCAGCGGGTACCTGCCAGCGGCGAATGAGCGCATCGCGCAACGGCTGCCAGGACTGCTCGAGCAACACCCGGTCGGCCCGCTGACGCGCCTGCCGAAGGCGGGCCTCCTTGCCGGCCCGCTCAAGCACCATGTGACGGCGAAACTGCTCGCGCGACTGGAGGATTTCGTGGTGCAGGCGTACCCGGGCTTTCTGCCAGGCGTGTTTCAGCAGCTGCCGGGCTTCGGTTTGCGCCCGCTCCATGACCTCGGCACAGTGTTTGTCGCGCGCCTGCTCGACGACGGCAAGCAGTTGCTGCACCCTGTCGGCGGCCGGCTCCCGGTCGGCGCTCATTCAAGCATCCCCAGTTCCCGGCGCAGGCGCGTGGCCAGATCCGGCAAGCCGGCAGCGCCACTGACATCCGGCACCAGCAGTATCGGCGGCCGGGTGCCCGCGAGCAGACGTTCCAGTTCGACCGCCGGCAGGCACTCGGCCAGCGCCGTGCTGAGCATAATGAGTGACGCATCCGCTCGGGCAGCCCGCAGACTCTCGAGGAGCCCGCGTTCACCCGGCGTGTATACCCGGACACCCGCCAGCCGGTACCCGGCCGCCGTCGCTTCGTCTCCGAAATACACCAACTGCGACATCGCCTGCGCGTCCGCCCCTGCCCCGTTCAGATGATCCGATTCAGAATGAGGATGGAAATGATCAGGCCGTATATCGCGATACCTTCCGCGAGGCCCACCATTATCAGTGCGCGCCCCAACAGTTCCGGCTTCTCGGCGAGGGCGCCGATGGCGGCACTACCGACATTCGCCACAGCGAATCCCGCCCCCAGTGAAGACAGGCCGGTCGCCAGGGCCGCGGCGATATATGCCCACTGCACTGCCCCCGAGTCGAGTGTCACCGCGACACGCTCCTCGGCAATGCCTTTGGCCAACGCCGGTGACCACACCATCAGCAGCGTCGCCGCAATAGCCAGTACGCTGGCCACGACCAGCCAGATAAACAAAGCGCGTGTCGATAGCGTCATGCTTCACCTCCAAGACCCATGCCGGGCGCCGGTGCTGCGAGCGGACGGAAGACGCGCCCACCCGCGCGTACAAAGCGGATGAAAAACTCGAAAAGTACCAAACGTGTTGTCTGTATTGTGACCACAAGCCCCTCCAGCACGATTATCACCAGATTGCCGAGCAACAGAATGACCAGCGTCATCAGCCGGCTTTCCGGGATGTCCGCCAGCGTCATGAACGCCTGCGCCAGCCCCGCGTGCGCCAGCGCGAAGGCGCCGACCCTGACAAAGGAAAGCGTATTGATGAGCAGCTGCAACAGGTTTTCGACCAGCGTGCCCAGTGCCGCCGGCAAAGTGTAAGCGGGATCGTGGCGCTGCTGCAGCAAACCGCCCAGCAGGTACCAGAGCAACGAAAACACGGCCAGCGGGCCGCCGAGCGACGGCCGGAACAGCATGATCAGCAGCGACATGTACAGGAGCAGCTGGGGCGCCTCGATACGCCACCATTGCCGCGCCTCGCCTTGCCAGACGTATTGCAGGGCCTTCAACATGAGCCCCAGCAATAACACCAGCACTCCACCGGCCAGCGGCACCTGCAGCACCAGCAAAGGCTGAACAATCGGGTGCAGCCACAGCGCCGGGATGATGTCCTCACGACCAAAAACACTGCCGAACACAGCCCCGAACAGCATTGCCGCAAAACCATTGACCACGAGAATATCCAGCAACGGCCAGCGACGGCGCAACACCAGGCCAGCGACCATCAACACCAGCCCTTGCCCGACGTCACCGAACATATAACCGAACATCAGCGGCACCAGTATTGCGAGCAGGCTGCTGGGATCGGCTTCGCCCGCCGCCGGCATACCCAGCATTCTGACGAACTGCTCGAACGGTCGCCCCCAGACCGGGTTGCGCAACACCATGGGTGGCTGCAAGCCAACCGGCGGTGCAGGAAAATGCACCAGCGCCCTGACATCACCCCTGGCAAGCGCGCCTTCGAGTTGTCTGCCATCCGGGTCGCTCGTCCAACCGGTGATCCAGGCGAAATGCGGCGACACTGGCAGGCGGTCGACGTGATTCAGAAACCAGTCCAGGCGCCGGATCTGCCCCAGAGCCGTGGGCAAGCGGTTGGCTTCTGTCAGTGCGGAAATCTTGTGACGCAGTCCTTCGGCCTGGCTATCCAGGTACGCCAGTCGCCGCTCGACCTGCTCGAGTGCGCGCCCGATGTCGCCGGCAATGAAGTCCGGTATCGGCACTACGCGTGCCTTGCTCGCGGCAAGCGACTGGGCGAGAACCGCGACGCTTTCCGGCGTACCGACAGCCAACACGAAGTCCTGCCGCCTGCCCGTGTAATGATTCAGCAGCAGCCTGTCGGTTGCAGCCTCGATCCGGCTGTGCGCGGGTAACACGAACACGCGTGCGACAAGCACCGGGCCGGCATCAGCCAGCAGCGCGTAGTCCAGTGTGACCGATGTCGGCGCAAGACGCAGCATATCGGCGAACAGATTAAGGTTGCGCTGCGTGGCGGTCAGCGATTCCAGTCGGGCGATCAGCGGCGCCGCCTGTTTTTCCCAGCGCAGCAGCAAGCTCACTGCAGACTTGAGGATGCTATACGGCCCACTCGGAAATGGGCCGGCGCGTAGCGCCTGGCGCGGCCAGTAGGCATGGTAACG
>JASFNS010000128.1:0-6123 GCA_050116915.1 Thiogranum sp.
CTGCCGTTCGCTGAGCTGCATTTGCTGACGCAATAGGCGCAGCGCGCCGGATACATCGGGCAGCTTCGGGCTTATATCGACCGAGGCGATAGCTTCGAGCCGGCTTTTCAGCTGCTGCACGCTGGTGGCAGCCGGGTCGAAATAGCCGCCCAGCCATTCATCCGCCGTGTGCAACGCCGCCTGATACTGGGCAGCGTCGTTGCGCAGCAGTGCCAGCCGCGCGGCAGCCAGTTGCAACCTCAGGTTCTCGCGCAGGAAATACTCGCGCTCGGGTGGCAGCATGGGGCCCACGGGCTTGTCGTGTTCGCGCAGACGGAACAGTTCGGAAAGTGACGTCCAGACAACCTTGCCCAGCTCGTCGATATTTTTCGCCGTGGTGCCCGCCGTCGCGCCATTGTCCTTGTCCGGCTGGTTCACCGGTTGATAGTGGGTACCCGCTACCGGCAGCTGGTCGACGCTTGTTATTGCCGAGCCCAGCGTCACCGCCAGTCCATCGACATCCACTACAGGCACGGCTTTGACCGCCTCCAGGTCGCGGGCGATCTGTTCGCGCACCTTGAGGTAATGCGGATCGGCGTATTCACGCAGTCGTTCATCGGCGGCCTCCAACGCCTTCGCAGCGGCATTCGTATCGCGCTGGAGCTGCAGACGCTGGTTGGCGATGCGCAGCAGATACTCCACCTCAGCCAGCGTCCAGCCGCTTTCGCTGCGCCCTATTATGGCAGCCAGTGTGCTGATGCGATGGCTGATGCTCTGCTGATCCTCGTCCAGCTTGCGAATCTGCGCGTCCACCGCCGCACGCTCATCATGCAACGCCCGGTTGACGCCATCCAGTGACGCTCGCAGCGGCTGAATGCGATCACTGACCCCGGCCTCGATACCGGCCTGCTGCCGGCCCAGCTGTTGTACCTGGTACCAGATGAAATAGGCTGCCACCGCAAGCCCGATACTGAGTATCAGCGACGCGAGGGCAATTCCCAGTGGCAGACCCGAAGCGCGCGGCTGAGGCTCAGCTGGCGGCTTGTCGCCCACCGGAACGGCTGACGGCTGCGCCTGCTCGACGACAGCGGAAGAATCGATTTCACTCATATCCACATGCTAGCTGATTTTTGTTTTCTGCGCCCGCGACCTGCGAGGCAATCACTGCGCGGGGGCATCCCGCCACCGCAGAAGGGCCCGCAGCACCGCATCATCAGTGGCGTTGTCGGCGACCACCGGCGCCTGCCTGAATCCCAGCAACTGCGTCAGTGGTACCAGCCGCGGGCTGGCTACGACCAGGGGTGTCTGGTGCAACAGGGCGCTGCCCGACTCGCCGAGCATGTCGACCAGATTACTGAGACTTTCCGCACTATTGACCACCACCACATCAATGGCGCCGGTGCGCCACTGTGCCAGCAACGGCGCGGCATCCGCCTCGGGCCGCGCGCGCCGGTAGGCCTCGATGTAATCCACTCGCGCACCCCGCTCGCGCAACGTCTCCGCCAGAAGTTCCCGCCCGCCGTCGCCACGAAAAATCACGAAGCGCTTCCCCTCGACCTGTTGCATGTCCGGCAACGCCAGCAGCGCTTCGCTGTCGAATTTGTGCTCTGGGTACAGGTCCGCCGCCAGGCCGTGGCGCTGCAGCGCCTCGGCCGAACGACGCCCTATCACGGCTATCCGGGTGCCTGCTGGCCAGTCGCGAACCGCGAGAATACTGTCCAGCGCCCGGTCGACCGCGTTGGCGCTGATGAACACCGCCCAATCATAGGCGTCGAGGAGCTGCGCAACCGCTTGCAACGGGCGCGGGTCAAGCGGGTCTAGTATTTCCAGCACCGGGAAACGGCGCGCACTGCCACCCTGCTGTTCGATCAGCCTGCAGAGGCCCTCGGCCTGGTGAGCCGGGCGTGTCACCAGGACGCCGACCCCTGCCAACCCCCCGCCACCGGCGGCCGCCATCAGGGCATCTCGCCATAGACGTCTGCAAGAATTTCCCGCGCACCGCGCGACAGCAGGTCGTCAGCAAGCACCTGGCCGAGCTCCTCGGCATCTTCGGGCTTGCCACTGATAACACCCTGCACCAGCTCACTGCCATCGGGCCGACCGACCAGCGCGCGCAGCACGATGACGCCATGACTGATCTCGGAGTACCCGGCGATCGGCACCTGGCAGCCACCCTGCAGGCGCTCGTTGAGCGCCCGTTCGGCGGCGATACGCGTCGCGGTCTGGGGGTCATTGAGTTGCGCCACCAGGCCGGCAACACGCTCGTCGTCGAGACGGATTTCAATGCCGATGGCGCCCTGGCCAATGGCGGGAAGGAACTGCTCCGGTGGCAGCAATTCCGTGATGCGCGATTCCCAACCCATGCGCCTGACGCCCGCAGCGGCCAGCAGAATCGCGTCGTAGGCGCCTTCGTCGAGCTTCTTGAGACGGGTGTTAACGTTCCCCCGCAGATCCAGGATCTGGAGGTCGGACCGCCGCGCCCGCAACTGGCACTGGCGGCGCAGGCTTGAGGTACCCACCCGGGCACCGTCCGGAAGCTCGTCGATACTTGAAAACCTGTTTGAAATCAATACATCACGCGGATCTTCCCGGGGCAGGACAGCCGCCAGGCCAAGCCCGTCGGGAAATTCCACGGGCACGTCTTTCATGGAATGCACCGCCAGATCGGCGCGTCCTTCCAGCATGCCCAATTCCAGCTCCTTGACGAAAAGCCCTTTGCCACCCACTTTGGCCAGCGGCGTATCGAGTATTTTGTCGCCCTGCGTGGTCATAGTTAGAAGCTCTACTTTCAGACCCGGGTTGCGTGCGAGCAGCGCCTCGCGGACGTGATTGGCCTGCCAGAGGGCCAGGGGGCTTTTGCGGGTGGCAATGCGGAGGCTGGATTCGGTCATGGGACTCAGTGCGGTCTGGCATTTTGAAGAGCGGGGAGCATAGCGAGTGAAGCACAAACGGCGCAAGTGGATGCCCCGGGCGCGGGCGGCGATCTTTGTCCTGACAATCCAGGCGGGGGCCGCATACGGCGTCCCGCTGGCGAACGATCTTGGGGAAGACGCCCGCAACGCGCAAGGCGACTGCAAACCACTGCTGCTGGAGTTTTCGTCCAGCAGCTGCAGCTACTGTCAGCTGCTGGAAGAGGAAGTACTCAACCCGACACTGCTCAACCGCGATTATGACCGGCGTGTGCTGATGCGCAAGCTGCTGATCGATGGCGATGCCCGACTCACAGATTTCGACGGGTCAGCCAGCGTCAGCGCCGGGCAGTTGGCCGGGCGCTACAAGGTGTCGGTCACGCCCACACTCGTGTTTGTCGACAGCCAGGGAACGGAACTCGCCAAGCGTATGATCGGCGTTACCACGCTGGATTTTTACGGCGGCTACCTCGACATAGCGCTGGACGATGCCCGCGACAGCTTGCGCACCCGAGGGCTCTGCGCTGAGTGAGCATCCGCCGGTCGCCGGCGGCTCCGTCACACCGTTCCGGCCTTTATGCGTTTGCGCACTTCGGGCAGCAGTCGGCGGCTGACCTCAAGCGGGGTATCGGCGCCCTCGAGAACCACCGCGCAATGGCCATCGGCATTCTTCTCCAGTCCGCGTATGGCCCGGGCAGCGACCAGCGCGTTGCGGTGGACACGTATGAAATAGTCGGCGAATTCCTGCTCCAGAGACTTCAGCGATTCTTCGATGAGTATCTGCCGGTCCGCGGCGCGCACGGTAACGTACTTGTTATCGGCTTGCAGGTAGACGATATCCTCTATCGCCACCAGTTCGAGATTGCCACGCACGCGCGCACACAAGTGGCTGCGGCAGCCGCCGCTGCGTCCCGCCTGTATACGTTCCAGTTGGACACTGCTGAGGCGCTGCGCTTTGTCCAGCGCCTGTTGCAGGCGCTCCGGGTGCACCGGTTTCAGCAGGTAGTCGGCAGCCTGGGTTTCAAACGCCTCCAGCGCGTGGTCCCCGTAGGCAGTGGTGAAGATCACCGCGGGCGCGCTCTCCAGATTGAGCATATGGCGCGCCACTTCCAGGCCGTCCATTCCCGGCATTCGGATATCCAGCAGCACCACGTCGGGCCGGGTTTCCTGCACCTGCCGCAAGGCCTGCTCGCCGCTGGCGGCCTCGCCGCACACCTGACAGGCAACGCATTCCCGCAGCATGCGCACCAGCCGCTCACGCGCCAGCGCTTCGTCGTCGACGACCAGGCACTTCATTTCAGCTTCTCCCTCGGGAAATATAACGTGGTTTCGAATTCATCATCGACTTCACGCAGGGCCACGCCGGCCTGGCTGCCAAAGGCCAGCTGCAGACGCAAGCGAATATTGTCCAGCGCGATACGGTTACCCTTGCGGTACGCATCGGCGCTGCGGCGCGCACGTGGATTGCGGATACAGATGCGGATCTGCTTGCCCTCGGCAGTCCCCTGCACCGTGATCCGTCCGCCCTCCGGCAGGGATTCGATACCGTGATAGACGGCATTCTCCAGCAGTGGCTGCAGTATTAGCGAGGGCACCAGGCGCTTGCGCGGCAGCCGTTCGATCGACCACTCCACCTGCAACCGTTCACCCAGGCGCAGGCCTTCGAGGCGCAGATAGCGCTGCGCGACGTGCAGTTCCTCTTCCAGCGTAACGCGCTCGGAGGCATCCCTGAGGGAAACCCGGAACAGGTCGGAGAGGTCCTGTACCGCCAGTTCCGCGCGTTCGGCGTCGCTGCGGGTAAGGGCGGCAATACTGTTCATGCTGTTAAACAGAAAGTGGGGGCGAATGCGCGCCTGCAGTGCCTGAACACGGGCCTGGGCCTCTGCCTGAATCTGCTGGCGCCACTGGTGTGCGACATACAGGTAGCGCAGTACCAGTGCGCTGAGGATTGCACTGATGCCAAGGTTGCTGAACAGGAAAGCGGCATGGTCGCCGCCATAGACCTGGCCGGGATCGGGTGCCACGCGGTAGGCGGCCTCACTGATCAACGCGGTAGTCAGCAACAGCAGCAGGTAACTGGTCAACGCCGCGGCGGTGTTGCCCACGCGCATCAGCAACGGGCGCGCCAGGCACAGTACCGCCGCACTGCTCAAGGCAATCCACTGCAGAAACAGCGACAGCAAACCCAACTGAGCCCAGGGGTCCCGGGCGTTGCCCGCCAGCACCAGCACGAAGGCCAGCAGCTCGGCGATCACCACCACGGCGAAAACCGTGCGGATATCACAGAAACCCGGCAGAAACAGGTTGTCCTGCGAAGGCTCGTTCTGACTTGTCGGTGTTGCCCGCTGCATCCCGCTGATCACTCTACCCGGTGGCGCAATTTCGTCTCGCGATTACTGGAATATCGGCCAAGTTTTTCAGTACTTTCAGGTATACTGGGCGCCACTGACGAGCAACCGACACCGTTATGAGTGACAAGCCCAACACAGACAAGCCCTGGGGCGGACGTTTCACCGAATCCACCGACGCCTTTGTGGAAGCTTTCACCGCATCGGTCGGCTTCGATCGGCGCCTGTACCGCTATGACATCGCGGGCTCGCGTGCCCATGCCCGCATGCTGGCCAGGGTCGGTGTGATCACCGAAGCTGACTGCGACGCCATCCTGGGCGGTCTCGACCGCATCGAACGGGATATCGAACAGGGCGATTTCAACTGGTCGGTGAGCCTGGAAGACGTGCACATGAACATCGAGGCACGCCTGACCGCGCTGGTCGGTGAAGCCGGCAAGAAGCTGCATACCGGACGCTCCCGGAACGACCAGGTCGCCACCGATCTGCGCCTGTACCTGCGCGACCAGATCAAGGCCGCCTGTGAAGAACTGCTGCGCCTGCAGCAGGGTCTGCTGGCACTCGCCGACCGCGAGGCCGACGCGGTAATGCCGGGCTTCACCCATTTGCAGGTGGCCATGCCGGTGACTTTCGGACACCATATGCTGGCCTGGTTCGAGAACCTGCAGCGTGACCGCGAACGCCTTCTGGACTGTCTGAAACGCGTGAACGTTATGCCGCTCGGTGCGGCGGCCCTGGCCGGAACCAGTTTCCCCATCGACCGCCACTACACCGCGCAGCTGCTGGGCTTCGATGCACCGGCGGAAAATTCCCTGGATGCAGTCAGCGACCGCGACTTTGTCATCGAGTTTTGCAGTTGCGCCGCCCTGGTACTCGTGCACCTGTCG
>JASFNS010000129.1:0-6114 GCA_050116915.1 Thiogranum sp.
CCAGCAGCAGGTTTATCTGCGACACCGATGAACCGATCACACCCGGCACCATGAGACTGAGAATCCGGCGCACACCCGGATCACGCCAGCCCCAGCGCGGCCTTGGCAGCAGGCGAATCCGCGCCAGCGCCGGCAGTAAAAACAATAGCTGCACGAACCCGGCGATCAGCACCCCCCAGGACAGGGCGATCATGGGCTCGTCGAGCGACGGCGCCACCAGCAGCGCCATGCCGATCAACACGACGTTCAGCCAGACCGGCGCAAAGGCCGCCTCGCCAAAGCGCTCATAGCTGTTGAGTATCCCCGCGGCAAACGACACCAGGGCCATGAACAGCAGGTAAGGAAAGGTAAACCGCAGCATATAGGCGGCCAGGTCGAACTTCACGGGGTCGTTCCAGAAGCCCGGCGCGAACACCACGACCACCGCCGGGCTGGCCAGTATGGCGACCAGCACCAGCAGGCCCAGCGAGCCAGCGAGCGTTCCCGCGACCCGATCCACCAGTGCCTTGACCTCAGCCGGCTCGCGCTGCGTCTTGTACTGGGTCAGCACGGGTACAAAAGCCTGCGAAAAGGCACCCTCGGCAAACAGACGACGCATGAAGTTCGGGATCTTGAAGGCCACGAAAAACGCGTCCATGCCCGCACCGACGCCAAAACGCGCAAACACCATGTCGCGCACCAGGCCCAGCACGCGCGAAATCAGGGTCATAACCCCTACGACGGCCGTGCTTTTTACCAGTTTTTTGCTCATCTCACCCCGCCGGGACGCGCTTGCGGATTGACATTATTCGTCAAAATCCGCATAGTACCGGGCTCTTTGGAACCTGGGACAGGAGAAAGATTTTGGCAAACTCGGCACAAGCTCGTAAACGCGCCCGCCAGGCGGAAGTCAGCCGCAAGCGCAACGCCAGCCAGCGTTCGATGCTGCGCACCTATATAAAGAATGTTATCAAGGCCGTGGAGACCGGGGACGCCGAGGCTGCCCGGGCCGCGTACACCAAGGCCGTCCCCGTGATCGACAAGTCGGTCGGTAAGGGACTGATCCACAAGAACAAGGCGGCTCGCCACAAGAGCCGGCTCGGCCAGCACGTCCGCGCCCTGCAGGGCTGACGGCGCGTCCGTTTCAGGTTCCCGGAAAAGCCGGTCGCTGACCGGCTTTTTTGTGTCCGGCATTTCCCTCAAAGCAGCACCAGGTTGTCGCGGTGGATCAGTTCGGGTTCGTCCACGTAGCCCAGTAACTGCTCGATACGTTCGCTCGGCTGGCCGATGATCCGGCGCGCTTCATCGGCCGTGTAGTTGACCAGGCCACGAGCGATAGCATTGCCGCCGGCATCACAGCAGCTCACCACCTCGCCCCGACGAAACGCTCCCTCGACGGCCGTCACGCCCACCGGCAGCAAGCTGCGGCCCGCCTGTTTCAACACCCGCACCGCACCCTCATCCAGAATGAGGCGACCCTTGGCCTGCAGCTGTCCCGCCAGCCAGCGCTTGCGCGCGGCCAGTGGGGTGCTGGCCGGGTGTACCAGGGTGCCAAGCGCGGCACCGCCGGCGAGCTGTTCAAGAATACGCGTCTCGCGGCCGGACACGATCCAGGTGTAGGTTCCCGAACGTGCCGCCAGTTCAGCGGCGCGCACTTTGGTTGCCATGCCACCGCTACCCAGCCCACTGCTGCTGGCGCTGCTGGCCGCCTCGCGCAGGCCGCCGTGCCCGGCGTCCGCGTCGGCAATCAAGCGGGCCTGGGGGTTGACGCGGGGGTCACAGTCAAACACCCCGGCCTGGTCGGTGAGAATGACCAGCAGATTGGCCTCCACCAGGTTGGCCACCAGGGCGGCGAGCGTATCGTTGTCGCCAAAACGCAACTCGTCGCAGGCGACCGTGTCGTTTTCATTGACCACCGGTACCACGCCCATATCGAGCAGCTTTCTGAGTGTGCTCCGGGCGTTGAGATAGCGGGTCCGGTTGGTGAGATCGTCGTGGGTCAACAGCACCTGCGCGGTGTGCAGGTCGTGCTGTTTGAAGTTGGACTCGTAGGCCTGCACCAGCCCCATCTGCCCGACCGCGGCTGCCGCCTGGAGCGAAACCAGTTCGCGCGGACGCTTCGACCAGCCGAGGCGATTCATGCCTTCGGCCACCGCGCCGGAGGACACCAGCACCACCTCGCAACCCTTGCGGCGCAACGCCGTCATCTGCTCGACCCAGTCGTGGATGGCGCCGTGGTCCAGCCCGCGGCCGTTGTTGGTGAGCAGCGAACTGCCGATCTTGATGACCCAGCGCCGGGCGCCGCCAACCTGGGTGCGCGATTGTCTGCCGGTCATGATTCGGGCGTCTCGCTCACTTGCTGTTGTTCAAGGTAGTCCATGATGGCAAACACCAACTGCTGTGTCCCCTGTTGTGACACGGCCGCGGTTTCGAACACCGGACCCCGCCAGTCGAGACGTTCGACAATCGACCTGCAACGGACCTGGCGCTCGTCTTCGGGCAACAGGTCGACCTTGTTCAGCACCAGCCAGCGCTCACGCCCACCCAACTCCGCATTGAATTTTTCCAGCTCGCCAACCACCATGCGCACGTCGTCGACGGGGTCGCTGCCATCCAGCGGTGCGACATCCACCAGGTGCAGCAACAGGCCGGTGCGCGACAGGTGCTTGAGAAACTGTATACCCAGACCGGCACCGTCGGCAGCGCCTTCGATCAGACCCGGAATATCGGCCACCACAAAACTGCGGTGCGCCGCCACCCGCACCACGCCGAGATTGGGATAAAGCGTCGTGAAGGGATAGTCGGCCACCTTGGGCCTGGCCGAGGAAATCGCGCGGATCAGGGTAGACTTGCCGGCATTGGGTTTGCCCAGCAGCCCGACGTCGGCCAACAGCTTGAGCTCCAGTCTCAGGGTGCGCTGCTCGCCGGGCGTGCCGGGCTTGGACTGGCGCGGGGCGCGGTTGGTCGAGCTCTTGTAACGCGCATTGCCAAGGCCATGAAACCCGCCGCGCGCCACCAGCATGCGCTGCCGGTCCCGGACCAGGTCCCCCAGCAGTTCACCGGTGTCGTCATCGTAAACCAGGGTTCCGGCCGGCACCCGCACTTCCAGGTCCTCGCCGCTCTTGCCGGTACAGTTCCGGCCGGCACCGTTTTCACCGCGCCTGGCCCGGAAGCGGCGGTCGTAGCGAAAATCGGCCAGCGTGTTCAGACCCGCATCGGCCAGCAGGTAGACGCTACCGCCGTCACCGCCATCGCCGCCGTCGGGTCCGCCCCTGGGGATGAATTTTTCACGGCGAAAGCTCACGCAGCCGTTGCCACCGTCACCGGCCTTGACATCAATAGTAGCTTCGTCGACGAATTTCATGGTGCTACAGGTTCACGTGTTTTACAGGAATATACCAGACATAAAAAAGCCCCGTACCGGGACGGGGCTTTGTGTCGAGACCGGCTGACGGTCAGGACGAAACCACGTCCACAAACTTGCGGTTCTTTGGACCACGGGTAACGAAGCGGATAACACCGTCGGCCTTGGCAAACAGGGTGTGATCCCTGCCACAACCGACATTCACGCCGGCGTGGAAACGGGTACCGCGCTGACGCACGATAATATTGCCTGCCACCACGTCCTGACCGCCGTAGAGCTTCACGCCAAGGCGCTTGGATTCTGAATCGCGACCGTTACGGGTACTACCACCGGCTTTCTTGTGTGCCATTGCTGCTTACCTCAAACTCAGGCACTGATGCCCGTGATTTCCAGTTCAGTGAAGGCCTGGCGATGACCCTGGCGCTTCATATGATGTTTACGACGACGGAACTTGATGATTTCCACCTTGTCTCCGCGACCATGCGCTTTGACTTGCGCGGTCACCTTACCGCCCTCGAGGACCGGTGCACCGATCTTGACGTCAGCGCCGTCAACAACCATCAACACCCGGTCGAGTTCCACGCTGTCGCCTTCAGCGGCGTCCAGCTTTTCAACCCGGAGCTTGTCGCCCTGGCTGACGCGATATTGTTTTCCGCCAGTTACAATAACTGCGTACATGGCTGATTCTCCAAACCTACAGCACCCGAAAGAGGCGCAATTCTATAGATTCTCCCGGTTTGGGTCAAACGCTGTAGTTTCTGGTACCATGCGCCGTTCGCGGCTAGACTAAGCTGTAAACACCAACCGATGCGGATTTGTTGAGCGCCAGTTGACAAATGCAGGAAGTCCTTGAAAAACAAAAAGTAAGTCTGGATATCGAAGATATCCGACAGCTGGTACGCGCCGATATTCAGGCGGTCGACCGCCTCATTCTGGAGCGCCTGCGCTCGGATGTCGCACTGATCAACGAGCTCGGACGCTACATTATTAATAGCGGCGGCAAGCGCCTGCGGCCCTTGCTGGTGCTGCTGGCCTCGCGCGCCTGCGGCTACCAGGGGCATGACCATATCGAACTGGCCGCGGTCATCGAGTTCATCCACACCGCCACCCTGCTGCACGATGATGTCGTCGATGCGTCGGATCTGCGCCGCGGCAACCAGACCGCCAACGCCATCTGGGGTAACGAGGCGGCTGTTCTGGTGGGCGACTTTCTCTATTCGCGATCCTTCGAAATGATGGTCAGCGTCGGCAGCATGCGGGTCATGGAGATCCTTTCGCACACGACCAACGTGATCGCCGAGGGCGAAGTGCTGCAACTGCTCAACTGCCACGACCCCGACACCACCGAAGACCGCTATCGCGATGTCATCCGCTACAAGACCGCCAAGCTGTTCGAAGCGTCCGCCCACCTCGGTGCGGTGCTGGGCGGACAGCCGCAACACATCGAGCAGGCCATGGCCCGTTATGGCATGCACCTGGGCACAGCCTTCCAGTTGATCGACGATGCGCTGGACTACGGATCCTCCAGCGAAAACATCGGCAAGAACATCGGCGACGACCTCGCCGAGGGCAAGCCCACACTGCCCCTGATCCACGCCATGCGCAACGGTACACCGGAGCAGGTCAAGGCGATCCGCGCGGCGATTGAAAAAGGCGGTCGCGAGGGGATCGACACGGTCATGGAGGCAATTGAATCAACCCGGGCCATCGCGTACACTGCGCAATCCGCGCAGGATGAGGCGGATCTGGCCATCGAGGCACTGGCCGAATTGCCGGCCGGGCCCTACAAAGAGGCCCTGTACGGCCTGGCCGATTTCTCGGTCAATCGCAGTTACTGAATAATCGGGGCGTAGCGCAGCCTGGTAGCGCACTTCGTTCGGGACGAAGGGGTCGGAGGTTCAAATCCTCTCGCCCCGACCATTTCAGTATTGCAACACCCGGTACCCCGCAACACTTTCCCGCCTACGGTATCAGCCTGACACCACGGGTGTTCGGATTCCCGGCCGGACAAACAACGTCCGGCGTACGCCGGGGTGACGGAAACTCAACTCGTAGTCTCTTGATCTAAAGACTGGCGACTACGGTAAGGGAAGCCGCCAAGCCCAGATTGTACCGATCATAAGTCACTGTGTTGGCAGGACATACTTGTCACTATCGTTATAGTAGTGGGCGCCGGTGTCCAGCCACTCGGCAATCAGCCGCAGTTCCGCCGGTGTCAGCATACCTTTGTGGAAGGACAGGTCCTTCTTGGTGCCCGTGTTCGGGTCAATCGACTCGACCTCGTAGACATCGTCGTCGGTATCGTCATCAAACAGCCTGAAAAACCGGGCACTTGCCACCGCACCGCGTGCGCTCATCAAGCGTCGCGTGATACAGACGCCGTCCAGCGGTTCCACGGAAAGGTCGCCTTGGATTCCATTAGGGCATTCCGTATCGGGGTCCGACACCAGCACCCATTCGCCATTCGCATTCTTCTGGTAGTAATCGGCCTCAAACAGCTGAACATAGGAAGCGACTTCCTGGCCGTTCCAGGGATCTGTGTCGCCGCTCAGCACCAGGTCCCCGCCGGAACCGCCGCCACCGGGGCATTTATCCTGCGGCGTGTTATCCGCCTTGTCGTGACAGCTGGTGCACGACTTGTCGCCGGCCTGCACGCGGCAGGTGTCCCAGATAGGCTGGATATGCTCGAGGTAGTTGATGGTGATCATGCAGTTGCTGGTCCAGTTATCCAGGCAGGCGGAATCGTTGACGGGCGCGGGCGTCTTCAGGTC